>JAHFDV010000675.1 GCA_023248815.1 Myxococcales bacterium | reverse complement strand
TTCCGAAGAAGTCTTGCGCGTAGTCGATGGCGCCATCGGGAGTGCGCGGCAGATTCGCTTGATCGAGCGTGCTCACACGAAAGAGCTGTCCTGCGCCCTCGGCGTCGCTCGCGGTGATGATGGGCGTATTGACCCAAACGAAACCTTGCTCGTGAAAGAACCGATGGATGGCGTGCGCGATCGTCTGACGCACACGAGAAACGGCGCCGAACGTGTTCGTGCGCGGCCGAAGATGGGCAACCTCGCGCAGGAACTCGAGGCTGTGAGCCTTCGGTTGAATCGGATATTTTTCGGGATCCGCCACCCAGCCGACGACCTCGATCTTGTCGGCTTGGATCTCGAACTTTTGACCCTGGCCCTGTGACGCAACGAGCTTGCCCGTCGCCTTGATCGAACAGCCGCTCGTGAGCTTGAGCACTTCCGTTTCGTAGTTCGCGAGGTCCTTCGGAACGACCAACTGAATGGGGTCGAAACAGCTCCCGTCGCTCAGATGGACGAACGAGAGACCGGCCTTGGAGTCGCGTCGCGTGCGAACCCAGCCTTGAACCGCGACGGACGTATCGGCGGCGACCTCACCGCGAAGCAAAGTACGAATACTCGACATGAAAGGCGCATACCACACCTCTGCCCCTCATGGACACGACCGACTCGGTGACCCTATGGTCCAGGGCGATGAGCAAACGTCAGGTCGTCATCGTCGGTGGAGGATTTGGCGGGCTCACGGCAGCGCGCGCCCTGCGCTCGGCTGACGTCGAGGTGACGTTGATCGACAAGAACAACCATCACCTCTTCCAGCCGCTCCTTTATCAGGTCGCGATCGCCGGCCTCTCTCCTTCGGACATCGCCTATCCGATTCGCGCAGCCGTTTCGAATCAGCGCAACGTGCGCGTCCTTCTCGGCGAGGTCACGGCCGTCGATCTCGAGCAGAAGTCGCTCGTCGTTGCTGGCAATGCCGACCACCCATCACTACTTCCGCCCGAAGGCGCGACGGACGGCGCCGAGCGCGTGGAGACCGTCACTTACGACTACTTGATTCTCGCCGCAGGCGTCTCGACGAGCTACTTCGGACACCCCGAATGGGAGGAGTTTGCGACGGGCCTAAAATCGCTCGCCGACGCAATCGAGATTCGAAGGCGGGTATTGCTCGCCTTCGAGGCAGCAGAGCGCGTCGACGACGAGAAAGAGCGAGCGCGCCTTCTGACCTTCGTGGTCATCGGCGGAGGACCGACCGGCGTCGAGCTCGCCGGCGCAACGGCTGAGCTCGCGCGAAGAGTGATCGCTCAAGACTTCCGGTCGATTCGTCCGGAGCTCGCGCGCGTTCTTCTCATCGAAGGCGGCGCGCGCCTACTTCCCGCGTTCGATCCGACGCTCTCTGCAAGCGCAGCCGAGCAATTGAAAGAGCTTGGGGTCGAGATGAAGCTAGGTTCGCGCGTCGAAGCGATCGATGCGACGGGTGTCGTCGCGTCGGGTGAGCGCATTCCTACGGCAACCGTGATGTGGGCGGCCGGCGTAGCCGGAAATCCGCTCGCCAAGCTCTTGGGCACGAAGCTCGATCACGCTGGCCGCATCGAAGTCGGCCCCGACTGCACGTTGCAGGGTCGCGTCGACGTATTTGCGATTGGCGACATGGCGGTCATTCAGAACGAAGGAAAGCCGCTCACCGGTCTCTCTCCGATCGCGATGCAGCAAGCGCGGTACGTCGCGAAGATCATCCGCGACGAGCTCCCGCAAAAGGATCGCAAGCCGTTTCACTACGTCGACAAGGGCATCATGGCGACGATCGGTCGCTCACGTGCGATCGCCGAAGCGGGCAAAATCAAGATGCGGGGATTCGTCGCTTGGCTCGCATGGCTCTTCGTCCACATCTGGTTTCTGATCGGCTTTAGAAACCGCGTCGTCGTGCTCATCAATTGGGCGTGGGCCTACGTCTTTTGTCATCGCGGCGCGCGCCTCATCACGGGCCGCGCGAAGCCTCTTCAAGAGGTCGCGGTCCCCACCAAGCCATCGGAGGTCAACGCAACGTGATCGCTGCGACGATCGCGCCGTCACTCGCCGCGCGCGCGAACTCCTGCGCGTCGATGAGCGCCGTATCGTGAGCCGAGAGCACGTGCACTTCTCCGCCGCAGTCGAGCTCCATCTCGCCGCGCAGCACCACGAGGGCGGCTCGTCCCGTCACTTCGAACGACTCGCGGCGAATCTCGCACGCGACCTGCGCAAAGGCTCCGCGTTGCCACATGACGTTGAGGTCACGCGTCGTCCTTCCAAAGACGTGCGCCTCGATGACCTCTTCACCGCGAAAGCGCAGAAGCTCGTAGAGGCGCAGTGATTCGCGCCACGCCGCGCCGCCCGCGGAAGCCGTCGCGGCGAGCTCCATCTCATCTCCTTCGATGAGTACGAGGATGCGATCGATGCCCGGAAATGAAGAGAAGGGCCCATCGCTCTCGATCTTCGCGAGCGATACGCGGAAGCGGAGGGAATCGCCCTCTCCGTCTTCGCGATGAATTTCGGAGGTCTCGCCTCCCCCATTTTTCCACCGCATGACGCGATGGTCGATGGCGCGAAGGAGCTTCACCAGTTCCCCCGCGCCATGTTCACGCTCGGCTCATGCCGTATACGTCGTGCTCGAAGTCGTGCCGCCGCGGCCCGTCCAGTTCGTGTGGAAGAACTCGCCGCGCGGCTTATCCGTGCGCTCGTAGGTGT
>JAHFDV010000674.1 GCA_023248815.1 Myxococcales bacterium | reverse complement strand
GCTTGTCCCCGACGATCGAAACCTTCGAGCCCTCTCTGCAGAGCTCCTTCGCACGAGCCGTTGCGCGCTTTCCGCATGCGACGATCGTATCCGTGTCGAGATGCCATAGGCCCGACTGGTATTTCGCGCGGCGGTTCGAGTTGTCGTCGAAGCCGGACTCCGGTGTGTCGATACTGAGAAGGCGGACGGGGCCAGTGAACTTGGGGCAGGTGACATAGGCGGTGTCGCCGTCCTCCCAGCGATCGAGCGCACACTCTTCTGTCGTTTCGGTCTTCGCGACTTCTTCGGCGGTGCGGACCTTGGGCGCGCTGGCATCCGCGAGAGGTGTCTCGCGTGGCTCCTCCGCGGGTTCGCGAACCGCAGCTTTGTCTTTCGTGCAGGCGGAGATGATCAGAACTGCGGACGGCAGGAGAGAGAGCACGAGGAGGCGCAGCGTCGAGCGTTTCACGAGGGTGAGCATGCCGGAGGCGCGCCATCGTGTCGACGAGAACGATGCTCGTTTAGCGCGCGCGAATGCGTTCGAAGAGTGCGTGCAGTGCGATCGCGGAGCTCGCGGCGACGTTCAACGAGTCGAAGCCCTCTTTCATCGCGATTCGGACATTGCGAACGCGCTTCAGCACGGAGTCGTCGAGACCGGGGCCCTCGGCACCAAGAAGGAGCGCGGTCTTCTCCGAGAAGCGTGCGCTCACGAGATCTTCTCGGCCGTTCGGACTGAGCGCGACGCACTCGTATCCTGAGGCTTCGAAAGCGTCGACCAGTTGCAGAGGATCCATGCCGCGGAAGAAAGGGACTTTGAAGACACCCCCCACCGAAACGCGGATCGCCTTTCGATAGAACGGATCACACGAGCCCGAGTCCAAGAGTGCACCGCGTGCGCCAAAGGCTGCTGCGTTGCGAAAGATGCCGCCGACGTTGTCGTGATTCGCGAGCCCGAAGAGACCGAGAGCGAAGGCCGGCCCCTCACCGTCCAGCACTTCTCCTGGCGTCGCTCCAGTAAAGCGAGTTCCGAGGCCGAGGATGCCGCGATGAAGCTCGATGCCCGTGACCGCCTCCATCACGGCGTCTGGAATCGCAAAGACGTCGATGTCGAGCTCGGAGAGAAACGGCGAGACTTTTTCGACGCGCTTCTCGGATACGAGGACGGATTGGAGGGCGCCTCTCGCGTGCTCGGCGAGGACGCGTAACACGACCTCACCTTCGGCGATGAAGTGTCCCTGGCGACCCACGAGATCCCTTTCGCGAATATCTGCGTACGCCGCGATACGTGGATCCGTCGAATCGTCGAGATGGTGAAGGCGCATGCGCAGCGAATGAAAAAGGGGCGCGAGCCGTCAGCGGAAGCCTTCGGTACGGAACGCGTCGAGCGCGTCTTCGACTTCGCTCGTGTAGTCACCGTTCGGGAAGGTCGAGCGATACACGGAGTAGTATTCGCGGCCTTTTTCGGGGCGCGCCTTCGCGAGAGCCGCGCACACCCGGTAGAGCCGACCATCCACAAAATTGCGATCCGCGCCGAGATAGAGCGATTCTTGCAGACGATTGAGTGCAGTCTGCAAGCGTTGAAAGTTACCCTCTGCGAAAACGAGCAAGCATTCCGCTTCCGCGGCGCGAGCTTCGGCCTTGGCTTCCGGGAAGCGCTCGGCGACTTCGCGGAAGGCGGCGACGATCTCCTCGACGACCTGCGGATCTCCTGCCCGGAATGCGGTCTCGCGAAGGACGTGAGCTGCGGCGAGGAGGGCGGCGCCTTGGCCGCTCTGGCGAGCGTGCTGAAAGCGCTGGCGTGCATCGAGAAAGGCGCGCGTCTCGATGGCGTTCAGCGCTGGGCTCGACGGCGGCGCAGTGGGGGCGCGAACGCTCGCAGGGCCTTCAGGTGAGGCATATTCCGGGGGAGTGGAGTTGCGGAGCGGACGAACGCTCTCGGGCTTGGCTGCGCTGCTCGCTGACGCGGGGCCACTCGACGCGAGGGGCAGCGGAAGGTCTGGGCGGACACCGAGTGTCGCGAGCATGCCGGTGATGTTGTCTTCGGGGAGCGCGAAGGCCTCTTGCGGCGACATCGACCACCCGACGAGCGTGCGCGCGAGAAGGAGGCGTTCCTCGTGAGCGGGAAGTGTCTCGAGGACGAGGTGGCGATAGAGGCCCTCGGTCGCCACTGAGTTCGGCGTGACATTGAGAAGAAACGCGGCGAAGCCGTTGTAGTTGACGATGCGCACTTCGAGCGCCGCTGGAGGCAGAATGTCGCTCCAAATGGGCGCCTTTCCACGGGCGCGCAAGGCTTCCTTTTGAACTTCGATGCGAACGATGCGGGAGCCGCCGGAGCTTTCGGCAACGACCCCGCGTCCGAACGCTTCTTGGAGCAGGACTTCGAAGTCCGAGGCGGGAAGGGAAGAGAGCCACCAGCCGTCGACCATTCCGCGCCCACCCGCGGCCGTGCGCTGCTGAACGAGATGGCGTGAAAGAAGATCGTAGGCAGCTTCGCGGCTCAGCCTTCCAAGAACCGCTTCGGCGACCTCGGCGATGGGGGTTAGGCGCGACCCGTCGACGCGAAGCGCCGAAGGTCCGTGTTCAATCGCTTGGCGCGCAAGAGGACGCCCGATTTCGGCGCGAGATTGAGCGGGAATGCGCAGCACCGACTGCACGAAGAAGACGAGCCACTGCGCCGATGCCGTCTCGACGAGCGAGCTCGAACCGCCCGTCCAAATTTCGGCGACAGC
>JAHFDV010000041.1:20609-21334 GCA_023248815.1 Myxococcales bacterium | reverse complement strand
GAAGCGCCGGTAGATTCTCGGGCGCAGGCATTTCTGGGAATACTTCGTAGCCAGGTGAGACTTCGAGATCGACTTCCTTACCCGCGAGCTCTTTCGGCAAGACGACATCGAGCGTGCGCGTCACGTCTTTCCCATTGAAGGGATGAAGATGCACGAGGAGGCGCGCCTTCTCGCCCGGGTTCACTTGTTCGTCGAGGAGCTCGACACCGCGAAGATGCAAAAGCTCGCGGGTGTATTGCACGGAGATCGTGCCTTCGACGCGCTCGACGCGAACGTTCTGCCACGGATTGTTCAGGGCGTCGCCGATCGTCCGGACGAGCCGTGATTGCGCGAAGTCTCCCGCTTCGGGCGTGCCACCGATCGCGATTCCGAAGTCGTCGAACTCCATGAGCGGATACCCGCGCAATTGCAGCTTCGAATGAAAGCGCCACGTGATGTCGCGGCGCTCGCTGATGGTCGCTTCGATGACGGAGCCGAGCACCGTGGCAACGAGCGATGGGCTCATGAACTTCTCGTCGGCGACTTCGACGTTCCATGATTTCTTCGGCGCAGATTCGACACCTTGCACGTCGACCTTCATCGGGAACATCGGTGCCGTGACGGTTTCGTCGGCGATAATCGCGCTCTGACGATCTTGCGTGAGCGCGCCGAGAGGACGCACGGCCTCGCCCACTTTGAAGCTGTGCTGATCGCTCGCGTAGATCCACATCACGTTTCCGATGGCA
>JAHFDV010000041.1:0-20599 GCA_023248815.1 Myxococcales bacterium | reverse complement strand
GTGACCGTGCCCATCCCCATCATCGATACGTCACCGCGCGTGAGCTGAACGCCGATCGCGCCGCCGTCGACGTAGTGAAGAGGTGCACTGGGATCAGTCGAAGATCCGCCGCCGGTTTGCAAGGGTTCGAGCCCGACGGGGGAGAAGAGCTTTCGCGCGAACTCGGCCGCGTGATCACCGACGCCCGAGAGAAGAAGAGGTGTCGCGACGCGAATGGGGGCGGCTCCGGATGCCGATTCGGAAGCGCCGAGAGATTTGGCGTGCTCGAAGAGATCGTATTGACCGGGCTGGCCCCGATACGAGGAGCCTTCGTTCTCTGCGTGACGTTGATCGGTCGTTTTCTGCGCGGCGGCGACGGGCAAAGGAAGCCGCGCGTTCTCGAGCGGAAAAAATCCTGGCGGGATGGGGCGATGGAGCTCGGTGAGCATCGGCGCGATCGGCGTGATGCCGGCGACGGGCTCCGTCTGGAACGACGAGAGGCTGTAGGCATATGCACCCGCGAGCCGACCATCGAAGAAGACGGGCGATCCACTCATGCCCTTCACGTTCTTCGTGATGTTCAGCCGAGGGTGCGGCGTCTTCACGAGGATGAGGTCTTGGGCGGGACGAAAGTTTTTCATGACGCCGATGACTTCGACGTCGAAGCGCTCGGGCGTCGTGCCCTTGAAGACGGTTAGGCCGTACCCCTTCATCCCTTCGCGTATTTCGGAGGGGTCGATGGTGGACCGTTTAACGTCGCCACGGGCCGCCGTCAGGATGAGCGGGAGCGCGCATCCGAGCAAAATGGAGCTGGCTAAAACGACAGGTGAACGAACCACGGCGTAAATTGTCCCTGATTATGGGAAGCGGGGTCCACAAAGAAGCGGGGTAAAAACCGCCTCGCTGCGATTCACCGCAAAAACGCGGTGTTTTGAAACCTTAGTCGGCTTCTCGATTCCTTGCGAAGTCGTCAGAAACCTTATGCTTTACCCACGGGAACCTACAGCGTAGGCTCTTCCTTCGCCCCGGTCGCTTGTTTAGACTGAGGCACCGCGAGTTTTCGCCCCCCATGTGGAAGCTGGTCATCGAAGACGACGAAGGTAAGAGGACGATCGTTCCTTTGTCGCGTGAGGCCTACGCCATCGGCCGAAAAGAGGGCAATCACATCCGCCTCACGGAGCGCAATGTGTCGCGTGAGCACGCGCGCCTGGTTCGTGCGAATGGCCCAGCGAGCCGCTTCGCGCTCGAAGACTTGCAGAGCTACAACGGCGTCTACGTCAACGGCCTCCGCGTGGCGGACCTCCAAGACCTCGCGCACGGCGATCTCATTCAGATCGGCGACTACCGCATCATTCTCCATGACGACACGGTCGGAGAAGTCACGGCGGGCGAAGACCTCAAGAGCACGCTTCCCACGAGCCAGTTCAATCGCGCGTCGCTTCTCCTCGAGCGCCCGAATCGCCTCGTGATGCTCGCTGGGCCGAGCCCCGGCATGGAGTACCCACTCGACAAGGATCGTTTGACGGTGGGACGCGCCGAAGACGCCGTCGTTTCGATCAATCACACTTCCGTCTCGCGCAATCACTGCGAGATTCTTTCGCTCGGCGAAGGACGCTTCGAGATCGTCGACAAGGGCTCGTCGAACGGCGTCCGCGTGAACGGTGTCGATCTCAAGCGACGCATCATCGAAGCGGGCGACGTCATCGAGCTCGGCGACGTTCGGTTGAAGTTCGTCGGTCACGGACAGATCTTCGTACCCGGTGTCGAAGATCGCGCTCAGAGCAGCGTGCAGCCTGGAGCCAAAGGCGGCGGCTTCGTGCTCTGGGTCATCATCGGCGCCTTTCTCGCGGGCGGTCTCGTCCTCGGTTGGAAGTGGCGTGAAGATCACAAGAAGCGTCCGATCACGCTCCAAGAAATCGATCAACGCCGTCTCCACGACGCCGAGGTTCTGTGCCCGAACGCGCAAGCGCCGATCGAAAACTGCGATCGCGCGCTCTCCGAGCTGGACCGCATCACGCCTTCCTCTCCGGTGCTCGTCACGGAAGGCGGCGGTTCGCTGCGCGACGTATTTCAAGGTCGTCTCTTCGACGCGATCGACGGAAAGAGCCGCGACGATTCGCAGTCGCGTGAAACACGCATCGCGCTCCTCGAGCGCGCACTTCGTCTCTTGCCCGCGAACGATGGGCGCGCGGCACACCTTCGCGAGCAGCTCGACGAATTGAAGACTCCCGCGATTCCGGGAACCTCTCTCCCCTCCGCAGCGATCACGCCTCCGCCATCGGCAAAGCCCACGGTGTCGGTTTTGCACACGGCACAGACGGCGACGACGCAAACGACGGCCCCTTCAGTGACCACGACACAGGCTACGCAAACGACATCGACGACGCGCTCGCCCGCCCCCGTGAAGTCGGCGACGCATGCGCCCAAAAAGAGTCTCTTCGAGCTCGCGACGAGCTCGGATCCGGCCGACGAGTCGACCTACAAGACGATCATGGCGAGCAAGATGTCGGGCGGTACGGCGAGCCCGCTCGAGGTAGAAGCCTTCCGCGATTGGTGCAAGACGCGCGCGCTCTCCTGCTACGACACCGCTCGCAAATATTTGGAAGCGCGGTCGTCGAAGTAATTTGCCACGCCGCGTGACGCGACGCGACGGAGTGTGCGCCTGCGAACACCGGCGATGCACACGCACCTTGAGCGACATCAAAGGCCATCAGCGTGCGGTCACGTAGCTCGCGCCTTCGCGCTGGGTCTTTTCTCGTTCGCGCGATGGTGGCAGAGTACAAGAATCTTTCATGTCTAAAGTCATCGGCATCGATCTCGGCACGACGAACTCGTGCGTCGCAGTCATCGAGGGTACGAGCGCCGGCGGGAAGCTCGAGGCACGTATCATCCCCAACGAAGAGGGCGCACGCACTACGCCTTCGATCGTCGCGTTCACGCGCTCGGGAGATCGCCTCGTCGGACAGGCCGCCAAACGCCAAGCAACGACGAACGCCGAATCGACCATCTACGCCGTGAAACGACTCATGGGTCGGAAGTTCGATTCCGAAGAGGCGAAGAAGCAACGCTCGCTCGCGCCATACAACATCATCGCGACGGAAAATGGCGACGCTTGGGTCCAAGTGCTCGACAAGAAGATGTCGCCGCCGGAAGTGAGCGCCTTGATCTTGGCAAAGATGCGCGAGATCGCAGAGGCGTTCCTCGGTGAAGAGGTGACGGAAGCCGTCGTCACCGTTCCCGCGTACTTCGACGACGCGCAACGCCAAGCCACGAAAGACGCTGGCAAGATTGCCGGTCTCGACGTGAAGCGCATCATCAACGAGCCGACGGCGGCCGCACTCGCCTACGGCCTCGACAAGAATCAATCGGAACGCATCGCGGTCTACGACCTCGGCGGAGGAACGTTCGATATTTCGATCCTCGAGATCAACGGCGGCGTCTTCAGCGTCAAGTCGACCAACGGCGACACGCATCTCGGCGGCGAAGACTTCGATCAACGCATCGTCGAAGGGTTGCTCTCCTCGTTCAAAGAAGAGAACGGCGTCGACCTTGCGAAAGACAAGATGGCCCTCCAGCGTTTGAAAGAAGCGGCCGAGAAGGCCAAGCACGAGCTCTCTTCTTCGCTCGAAACGGAGATCAACCTCCCGTTCGTCGGCATCAACTCGAAGGGCGAGCCCGTTCACGTCATCCGCACGATGACGCGCGCCGACCTCGAGCTCCTCACGGGCGATCTCATCGAGCGATCGCTCGAACCGTGCAAGCGCGCTCTCCGCGACGCAAAGCTCACCCCTGCGGACATTCACAACGTCATCCTCGTCGGCGGTATGACGCGCATGCCCGCCGTTCAGAAGGCCGTCAAAGAGTTCTTCGGACGCGATCCGCACAAGGGTGTGAACCCCGACGAGGTCGTCGCCGCTGGCGCCGCGATTCAAGGAGCTGCGCTCTCGGGCGATCAGGTCGAGGTCCTTCTTCTCGACGTCACGCCGCTTTCGCTCGGCGTCGAGACGGGCGGAGGCGTGATGACGCCGCTCATCGCACGCAATACGACGCTACCGACGGAAGCGAGCGAGATTTTCACGACGAGCTTGGACAATCAGCCGTTCGTTCCGATTCACGTGCTCCAAGGCGAACGCCCCATGGCCGCAGACAATCGCAGTCTCGCGCAGTTCGAGCTCACGGGAATTCCGCCAGCGCCTCGAGGTGTGCCGCAAATTCAAGTCACTTTCCGCATCGACGCGAATGGCATCGTGAGTGTCGAGGCGCGCGACCTCGGAACGCGCCGCGTGCAAAATATCAACGTGACGCCGACGAGTGGCCTCAGCCAAGAAGATGTCGACCGCATCATCGGCGAAGGCGAAGCGTTCAAGAGCGCCGACGTCGAACGCCGCGAGATCGCCGAGATCAAAAATCAGGCGTCGACGCTCCTCTACACGACGGAGCAGGCGCTCGAGGGCTACAAAGATCTCGTCGCGCCGGACCTGATGGATCAAACACAAGCGGACGTCGAAGCGCTTCGAGAGTCGCTGACGGGCACCAACCCCGACGCGATCCGCCGCGCGTATCAGCAGCTCGAGGCGACGACCTTCGCGATCGCCGAAGCGATGTACGGCGAAACGTCCTAAAGCCCGCGCACGAGAAAAGCACGAGCCCTCGTGACCTACAGCTACCGCCACGCACGGCCGGCCCTCACGGTCGATGTCGCCCTCTTTACGGCGCGAAAAGACGAGCTCTGCGTTCTTCTCGTGCAGCGAAAGAACGATCCTTTCAAGGGGTCCTTCGCGTTGCCGGGCGGATTCGTGGAAGAGAACGAGCCGCTCGAGCGGGCGGCGTTGCGCGAGCTGAGAGAAGAGACGAACGTCTCCGACATTCACATCGAGCAGCTTGGCGCGTTCGGTGACCCCGGTCGCGATCCGCGAGGCCACACGGTGAGCATCGTGTACGTCGGCTTCGTGATGGCTGCTCCGATGGTGCGTGCGGGCGACGACGCGGCCTCTGCCGTCTGGCAACCCGTGAGCTCCCTTCTTCTCGAGAGCAAGAGCAACGGAACGATCAAGAAGACGCCGGCGGCCAAGAACGGCGGCAAGAATTCTTCCGCGAAGAATGCGGTCGCGCCGAGGCGATCCAGAAAGGCACTTCTTCCTTTGGCCTTCGATCATGGGCCGATCGTGCGGCGCGCGCGTCATCACCTCGAAGAGCTGCTGCTGCACTTTCGCGGGACGCGTCTCGACGTCGTGCCCGAGCACTTCACGCTCTCGGAGCTACAGCACGTCTACGAAGCGGTTCTCGGGAGGCCCTTCAACGCCAAGAGCTTTCGGGCGCGGCTCCTCGCGCTCGACCTCGTCGAGTCCGTGACGGACGAGCAAGAGGCGCGCGTGCAAGCGAAGCGGCTCTATCGGTGGCGCGCCCAACGCTGATACTCTGGCGCGCATGCCGGCACCTCCTCCGTTCTTCCCGACGAGCGCCCTTTCTCTCGAATACGACGCCCTGGCGGCGATGGCGGCGGCACAACAGGCGGGCATCGCAGACTCTCGCGCGACGTTCGAGTGCTCGTTCGCGCAGCGTGGATCGGACATCGGCTTCTATCTCCTCGCGGGGATCGAACCGCTGCTCGACGCGCTCGAGCGACTGAAGCTCCGCAGCGACGAGCTCGATTGGCTCGCTTCCGAACGCGTCATCGATGCGCGCACACGCAAGCGCCTCGTGGATCTCAAGTTTTCGTGCGATGTGGATGCGGCTCCCGAAGGTTCGATAGTGTTCCCGGGCTCGTCGATTCTGACGGTGGAAGGCCCATATTGGCAGGCGCAGCTCGTGAGCTCGCTCGTCCGCGGTGCGCTGAACGCGTCCACGCTCGTCGCGACGAAGGCCGCGCGCTGCCTGCTCGCTGGTAGCGGCGCGGATCTCATCGAGAGCTCTTCGGCAACGGCGCATCAGCTCGGTGGCAACCCGCTCGTCGCGCGCGCGGCGTATCTCGGCGGCGCGCGCGCGACGACGTGCGCCCTCGCTGCGAAACGTTTCGAGCTTCCCTTTGCCGGCTCGATGCCGTGGCGCCATCTGCTGGCATCGAAAGACGCAAAGAGCGCATACGACGCGTGGCTCGCGACGAATCAGCCCGCGCCGATCTTGCGACTCGATCATCGCGATCCGCGTCCTTCGACGGCGGCGATCATTGCGGCGCTCGATGGAGCTGCGGGTAAAGCGAAAGACGTGGGCGTCGAGATCGGCGGCGGCGACTACGTCGAAATCGCGTGCCTCGTGCAAGACATGTTCAAGCGCGCGAAGCTGAAATTGCCGCTCCTTTACGCATCGGGAGGCCTCGACGAGCTCCGCATTCTCGAGCTTCGTCGTCAAAGCACGTCGAGCACGCGCGGCATCAACTTCCACGGTTTTTTCGTCTCGTCCTTCGGCCTCCAAGATGGCGCATCGATTTCGCGGTACGAGCTCGTGGCGATCGAAGAGAGCGGCCGTTGGGCGCCGCGACTCCGCGTCGGAAGCACATTCGCGACCTCCGGCGTGCCCGGTCGCAAGACGACGCTGCGCTACACGGACAGCGAAGGCTCGCCCCTCGCCGATGTGGCCTACGCGACCAACGAACGGACGAGCAGCCCCGAAGAGCTCCGCTTCGTCGATCGCACGACTGGACTACCGACACGCATCGAAGGCGCAACGAAGAGCGCGCCCCTCCTCGAGGCAATGATGCGTTCCGGAAAACGCGTGCGCAGCGTGCGCGGCGCCGCCGAGACGCGCGACATGGCGACGAAGCAGCTCGAGCGCGTGCACGAACGTCATCGCCGCCTTCTTCATCCGCAGATCTTCCCGATCGGCCTCAGTGAGTCCCTCGCTTCGCAGAAGGAAGAAGCTCTCCGTTCGGCGCGCCGAGCTGGCTAGTCGCGCACGAGCTTCCGCCTCCAAAATCGCACTTCTATAAGCGACCGGCGTCTGGGGAAAACGCTGGGGAACTTATATAAGTATCGAACATCACTGGATCATTTTCTCCACAGGGTCTCCCATTTATCCACAGGTGGTTGGGACACTGAATGGGCGAACATGGAGTGATTTCGCGGGGAAGCACACATGCGCAGTGTTGGCCCCCCATTTGCAAAGTACACGCATCATGGAAACTTCACTCCTCGCCCTCTACGTCCTCCGTGAGATGACCATCGCGAATCGCTTCGGAGACCGCCTCACCCTCGAGAGCCTCTCGCAGCGCATCGGCGTTCGCAAAGAAGACATCCGCGGCGTCGTCACGAAGCTCGACGGTGAGGACTACGTGGATGCGCTCCGCATGCGCCTCACGCTCGCCGGCTTCGCCGTTGGCCAGAGCCTCACGAAGTGCGGCCTCAAAGATCTCCGCAAAAAGAGCGAAGAGCTCCAGCTCCTCGCCGCCTGATTGTCTCGTTGGTGTTGGTCGACGTTCGCGCCCTCCTCGCGTTCGCCGAGCTGCGCGTTCGCTATCTCCAGTAGCGGGCGCGCAGCGTTTCGTTTCGTCATGCTGCCGCTGGCTTCAAGCGCTCCGCGAAAGGCAAGCCGTCGTCCCGTTGCGGCACCGACTTGGCAATGAGCCAGAGCGCGACGATCGAAGCGAAAGTGATCGCTCCTTGAACGACGCGCAGCACTATCGTCGCCGTTGGACGTGTCGACGCGTCGAAGAGCTGAATGGAGAGACCGCTCAAGTCGTAGACTCCGTGTAGCGTCGTCGCCAGGACCAAACCGACGAGTATGCGAAGTTTCGGCCGCGCTGCACCGCTCGCAACGATGGCGGCGCAGAGGCCAGTGTATGCCGCATGCCCGGGAACCGAGATCGCCGCGCGCTGCGCCGCCTCCGCCAACGAGTGTTGCATGAACGCATAGCCGAGTGATTCGAGCCCTCCGAATGCCAGGCCAATTAGCACGCCGCCAAAGATCCAGTCGCGGCCTCGAAGACCGAAAACGCCGCGCTTGATCAGTCGAACGAAGAGCAAGGCCTTGAAGGACTCCTCTGGAATAGCCGCGCACACGAAGCTCGCGATCACGAGATGGCCGAATCGCTGTCGCAAACTCGCGTAGAGCTTGAGCACGAGGAGCGCATCTACGACCATGAACAAGATCATCGCGAGCGCGGTCACTCGAAACGTGATCCAAACCGCGCGTGGCGGCGTGCTCGGCGAGCGAAGGAAACGCCACGCGATGGCTCCGTAGGCGATCGTCGATACGGTCGTAAGGAGCATGGACAGAAAAGTGGGCATCGGGGTGGCGTGTGAATCTCGCTCATCTCCCATGAACTCGCAACTCGTCGCCAAGCGGTGACCGAAGACCAGACCACGCATCACAAATAAAAAGAGGGCTCCCTCATCGGGAACCCTCTTTCGCTTTTTGTTCACGCTCTCTTCGAGAGCCCGAACGACCGAGGATCAGATCGACGCTGCGACCTTCATCCACTTTTCGACGCGCGCTTCGATGACGTCCCAGTTCAGGTTGTCCCAGAACTTGGCGAGGTAGTCGGGGCGCTTCGTCGCGTAATCGAGGAAGTACGCGTGCTCGAACTCGTCGAGGATGGCGAGCGGGAAGGCTCCCCACGGCGTGTGGTTCTGGTGCTGCTCGACGACGAAGACGTGCGTCTTCTTGTCGAGGATCGAATACGCCCAAACCGCCCAACCCACGGGAGCAACTTTGCCGCCGCCGAGAAACTGCGCCTTGAAGTTGTCGAGGTTGCCGAAGTCTTTGTTGATGAGCTCGGTGGTCTTTGCGCCAGGCTTCGTGCCCGTGCCGCCGATGTTCTCGAAGTACCACTCGTGAAGGAGGACGCCGTTGTGCGCCCACGTTTCACGGCGCTTCAGCTCGCCCCACTCCGAGAAGTGCGGGTTCGCCTTCGAGACGTCAGCCTTCTCGAGTGCGGCTTCGATGTTGTTGTATTGCGTGACGTAGCCCTTGTAGAGCGTGTCGCGGTGCTCGGTGAGAGCCTTCTCCGAGAGAAAGCCTTCAACCTTTCCTTCGAGCGGATAGTTCTTGGGTTCGATGGCCATAGTGTCCTCCTCTATTCGCCCACGAATCGGGGCCGAAGTTGGGTTGATCCGTCGTAGGTGCAGACGCGGAATTCTGCAAGAGTCGAGCGAGAGGCAATTTGCCTCAGTCAGGCTTCAACCCTGCTTTGTAAGCAGCTTCGCGATCAAGTCTTTCGAGTAGCCCGAGAGCTCGCGAAAGACGACGCCCATGCCGGGAGGATCTTGCTCGACGCGCACGACTTCACCGATGCCTTCGATGCTCTCGATGTCATCCATGATGACGGTGAAGCGAAGGTTCACCTTCGTACCGATGGGGAGTGGCGTCGTCGACTTGATGAAGACGCCCGTCTCCGAGATGTTCGTGACGTACTCCTGGATGAACGCGTCGAACGACTCGAACTCCTTGTTGATCGTCATGCGATCGCCGACGCGCTTCTCGTCACTGGTCATGATTACTTCCCCTGAACGTCGAACTGCTCGTAGTGATACTCGCGGTGCGGCGTGACGATGATTTTTCGCATGAAGCGATTTTCTGCGTCTTGAAGCGCCGCGCGCTCCGGGCCGAGGAGCACATCCGTGATCGCGGGGTGCGCGTTGATGACGATGCTGTACCCCGGAAGATCGTTACGGCGGCGACGAATCTCGCGGAGGATCTCGTAGGCGATCGTCTCTTTGGATTGGAGCTGCCCAGTGCCGTCGCAATAGAAGCAGGGCTCATGGAGAAGGCGTCCCAAGCTCTCGCGCGTACGCTTTCGCGTCATCTCGATGAGGCCGAGATCCGAGATGCGATTGAGTGAGGTCTTCGCCTTGTCCTTCTTGAGGATCTCTTCGAGGGCGCGGCGCACCTTCTCGCGGCTCGACGACTTTTCCATGTCGATGAGGTCGAGGATGATGAGACCGCCGATGTTCCGGAAGCGGAGCTGGTAGGCGATCTCTTGGACCGCTTCCATGTTGGTTTTGAGGATCGTCTCTTCGAGATCTTTTGATCCCTTGCCGACGAAGCGACCCGTGTTGACGTCGATCGCCGTCAGCGCTTCGGCTTGGTCGATGATGAGGTAGCCGCCCGAGGGGAGCGGAACTTTGCGCGAGAGCGCACGGGCGATTTCGTCTTCGATGCCGTGGGCGTCGAAGATGGGATCTTCGCCCGCGTAGAGCGTGATGTCTTTCAGACGATCCGGCGCGAACATTTCTACGAAACGGCAGAGACGCTCGTACTGCTGCTTGTCGTCGATGATGATGCGATCGACTTCGTCCGTGAAGAGATCGCGGGCCGTCTTGAGGACGAGATCGAGCTCGCTATTCAGGACAATCGGAGCACGCGCGCCTTCACGACGCGCGGCGATGTCTTCCCAGAGTCGGACGAGATAGCCGATGTCCTGCTTGAGTTGCTTCTTCGTGAGGCCTTCGGCGACCGTGCGCACGATGATGCCGCCCTTCGCGGGCTTGATGCTCTCGATGACCTGACGAAGACGTGAGCGTTCGCGATCGTTGCCGATGCGCTTCGAGAGTCCGATGTGATCGACCGTCGGAAGATAGACGACGTAGCGACCCGCGAGCGAGACGTGGCTCGTGCAGCGCGCGCCCTTCGTGCTGATCGGATCCTTCGAGATCTGGACGATGATCTCTTGGCCTTCTTTGACGACTTCCTGAATCGGCGTCGTCTTGGAGATGCGATTTTGATGAAGCGGATTGGGGCCGCGACGATCGCTATTGCGGTCTTTGCTGCTGCTGCTGTTGCCGCCGCGTCCGCTTCCTCCGCGATCATTGCCACCGCGATCGTTGCCACCGCCACGATTGCGCGAACGTCCGCGGCGACGAGCGTCTCGCGGAACCGCTTTCGGAGTGGGTTCGTTCGGGTCGGAGATCGTGAAGCCGGGGAGATCGCCGAAGTCGTCGTCGAGCGCGGGCGCCAATAGAGGGGACGCAGCAGCGCTCGTCTTGTGGACGCCCGTCGTGGCGCCTTCGGGGGCGGCTGCGAGCGCACCGTCGTCGTCGCGATCGTCGCTCGATGTCGACGCACCTTCGCTGTCGGCAGCGTCGTCGTCATCGTCTTCTTGGTCGTCTTCGTCATCCTCGTCGTCGGCGTCATCGCCGCCCGCGTCGAGGGCTTCGGGCTCATCGCCTTCATCGTCGTCGCTCTCATCGAGTGAAGCGCCACCGAGGTTCGACTCTTGGCTTCCGTGCGCAGAGGCCGAGGGACCTTCACCGCTTTCGGGAACGCCATCTTCGTCGACGGCCGTGAGCAAGAGCTGGCTCGAGCGCTCGGTAATCGCGACGATCTCTTCGGAGAAGCTGATCTCTTCACGCTCTTCTGCACGAATGAGCAGCGGCGCTCCCGCGAGCGGAAGAACGGGGCCGGAGTCGAAGTCGCTTGGCAGTTCGGGCTGGCTCGGACGATCGACGAGGAAGGGAACGCTCGGACGCTCGAGCTCGGCAATCGTCGCGGAGGTGATACCGCCGACGGCGGCGTCGCCAATCGTCTTCGCGCCATCACGCGCGCTGTCGCTCTCTTCGGTCTCGACTTCGCCCACGAGGGCGACCGCGCCTTTGTCTTCGCTCTTCGACGTCTTGGCGCCGTAGAGGTACGCCTCGAAGTCGTCCGGGCGGATGAGATCTTCGACGTGGAGGAACGCTGCGCGCTCTTGGCCTACGTCGATGAACGCGGCTTGGAGGCCGGGGAGAACGCGGGTGACTTTACCGAGGACGACGTTGCCGACCGTGCCGGAATTCGTCTGACCTTTTCGTTCGATGTGAAGCTCGGCAATGATGCCGTCTTCAATGAGTGCAACGCGTGTCTCGCGTAGTTCGACCGAGATAACGAGCGTATTTTTCGCCATTTGCTGAGGAGTCTCCGGTGGGCCGAGCGCAGGCGAACGCGCTCAGGGAGGCGACGACTCTAGAAGAGCGCGACTCGGACCCGAGGAGGTTCGAAGGGAGAGTTCCCATGGTTTGCGACCGGCGTTGGTTAGTGAAAAGTTCGTGTTTGCCGGGCAAAAACGTCGATCAATCGACGGGTGCACGGCGGTACGCCCGAAGCATTCGGGCGCGAAATCATTGGAGTGCGCGAAGGCGCGTTCCTTCAGATCACGTAACTCAAAAGCCACGAGGTGACCAGGACGATTGAGAGCACAACCACGGCGTAAAATAATGTCGACAGTCGAATCGGTCGTCTCGGGCGGCGGCAATCGAGCGCTTGTGGTGCGCTCCGCGATACAGTACTTCTCTCACTTCTTGTGGCTCCGTCGACCCGGAAGCGTGAACCCCGCGAGGCCCGAAAGGGAGCACCGGTAGCGCAGAAAGGTGTGACGGGGCCTTCCTTTTTCCATCGGTCCACTTTGTTGCATCAGCCCACGTCGTCCCATCGGCCCACGTCGTCATGAATCCGCTCGCAGAGATCGTCGCGCTTTTCGTTCGTGAGCTATTGAGGAGCCTACGGAGCGGCAAGGCCGTCATTTTGGCGACGCTCTCCTTTTTGGTCGGCTCGGCGCTCGCGCTCGGGATCACGCGCCTCGAAGAGAGCGAGCTCATCCGCTCCGCTTCGGATCCGGCGCACATGATGGAGTTCCGCGAGCAGGCCTATTCGGCGTTCGTCGGCATGTCGGCCGCGCACAAGCTCGTCGAGTCTCCGCTCGAGGTCGCGGGCATCGCGTGGATCAACGTCTTCTTCTGTCCCCTTCTCATCACGCTCATCGGCTTCGATGCCATGAGCAGCGATCTCCAATTTCGCAGCGTGCGCTACTTCACATCCCGCGCGCGCCGCTCGTCGATCTACCTCGCCAAGATGCTGGGCGTCTTCGCGCTCATCTCGACCATTCTTCTCGTCATCGCTTCGCTCGGCTGGACCGTCGTCATCGCCAATGGCATCGCCGCTCCGGCCGTCACGCTGAAGTGGGGAGTTCGCTTCTGGATCTCGACGCTCCCGATCGTGCTCGCCTGGACGTCGATTGCGATGCTCATCGGTTCGCAGTTCAAGACGCCGATGCTCTCGCTCCTCACGACCTTCGTCGGATTCTTCGGCGTGTGGGTCTTCGGCGTCGCGTTCTCGCACTACTTTCACTCGGAAGCGCTCGGTTGGATCTACCCGGGCACGTTCACGCCGATGCTGATCACGCTCGAGCCCGCAGATCTCGGAAAAGGCCTTGCAGGCACGCTCGGATCGACGGTGCTCACCTCCGGACTCGGCGTCTACCTCTTCACGCAGAGGGACGTCTGATGGCGGCGATTTCTTTTCGCAACGTGACGAAGCGCTTCGGCGCGAAGGTCGCCGTGTCGAACGTTTCGTTCGAAGTGCCAGAAGGTTCGGCCTTCGGGCTCATCGGTCCGAACGGCGCCGGCAAGACGACGTCGTTTTCGATGATGGCAGGGTTCATTCGCTCGACGGACGGCTCGGTGACGGTCCTCGATCACGTGCCGACAGACGTCGCCGCGCTCGGCTCACGCCTCAGCGTCCTTCCGCAAGACGCCATCTTGCCGCCACGTGATCAAGTGGGCGAGCTCCTCGTCTTCCTCGCAAATCTCCAAGGCATCGGACCCGAGCGCCGTGAAAAGTGCGCGCGCGACGTGCTCGAAGAGGTCGGCGGCAAAGATTGGTGGAAGACGCGCTGCGGCGAGCTCTCGCACGGCATGGCAAAACGCGTGCAGCTTGCACAGGCTTTGCTGGGCGAACCGACGGTGATCTTGCTCGACGAACCGACGGCCGGTCTCGATCCGCGCGCGGCGCATGAAGTGCGCGAGATTATTTCTCGTCGCAAACGCGCCGAATCGACGCTCGTCATCTCGAGCCACAACTTGCAGGAGCTCGAGACGCTCTGTGACTTCGCCGCGATTTTGGATCGCGGTCAGCTCGTCGCCAAAGGCTCGATGAGTGAGCTCACGGGAGCCGGGCGCGAAGTGATTTTCCAGCTCGCGCCCAAGAAGGGCACGCGCGAAATCGGCGTGGTTCCCGAAGCCGTCTTGGCGGCCATTTCGGGCGTGAAACGCGTCTTGGTCGACCGCGATCGTCTGATTGTCTCCTTCGATCCGACCGCGCTCGAAGCGGAAGACGTCATTCAGTCGGTGCTCGAGGCCCTTTTCGCGAGCGGCCTCCGCATCGGCGGCGTCACGAAGGGCCAAGGGCTCGAAAAACGCGTGATGGATCTCACGGACGCATAACGCGTTCCCGCTGCCGGAGGAGCGCGCTCTCGCGCCATCCAAACGTGAGGTTCAGTAGGACGGCCAGACGCTCGTCCTCGTCGCCTTGGTCGAACGGTTCACGCTGACCGCGGCGCCGTAGTTCGAATCCGAGAACGCGTTGATTTCGACGTTGAACGTCCACGCTTTCGCGTCCTCTCCGAGCGAGAACGTCGCATCGTTGAAGAGGCAGGAAAGCATCTTCTCGTCCGTGCGCTTGGAGTCGAAGCAAAAGTTCTCGTTGACCTCGTTGCTCATGATGCCCGGAAGCTCGAGAGCCTTCGACTTCGCGGCGAAGAAGGTGCTCACCGCCGTGACGAGCGCGTCCTCGTAGCGAACCTTGCCAGGATAGAGCCGCGCTTGGCGCGCCACTTGAATCTGATCGACATCCAACGTGATGGACGTCACGCCGAACTTGTTGAAGGCCTTCTCCAGCGTCTTCGTCTGATCGGCTTGCTTCTTCAGAGTCGCGACGACTTTTCCATTTTCCTGGAGAATGAGATCCCCCTTGGCCGACGTCTTGTAGGCGAGATTCCATTCTTTCCCGCGGCCGTTGTCGTTGCGACGCTCCGAGAGCTTCAGCACGCCTTCTTGGGCGATCCAGATGCCATCGATGATGCGCGGCAGGGGCGGTGTCTCGCAGACGCCGCCGCAGAAGCTCGGAATTTCGGCGCGGAAGGACAGATTCGGTCCCCCCACCTCAGGCCCCTTCAGCCAAAGGCTCGGAAAAATTCCGTCGCTCACATAGAGCCCCGCGAGCTTGTCTCCGTCCTTCAACGCGTCGTTCGTTTCGACATCGGGCGTCCCCGTCTCGGAAGCGCAGCCTGTGGTGGCGGTAGCAATGCCGAGAGCGAAGACGAAAGAGGCAGTAGTTCGAGATAGGCTCATGGGCAGGCCTATCGCACATTCTATGCCATCCGCACACACGACAAATTCGTTTGAAAAGGTTCACTTTTTCTCGGATTGAGGTTGCGCGGCGCGCCTTTCTTATTGGAGCCCAGGATCTTAATGCTGAGCGCTTAAGATCCAACTGCACGGCGCGGCCCGCCCAAGGAGGTCGCAGTCGAGCCCGTCACTTCGCGCGAGCGCCTTTCTTCATGACCAGTGCGACGTCTTTCGAAGAATGCACCTCGTTTGCGCTACGGCGCATTCGTCGGACGTCGGATTGAGAAGCGGCACGCACCGCCCGCCCCGTAGGGCCACGCCCGTTGCATCTCAGGATGGATTTGGTTATTGCTCTCCCTCCTCTGGAGAGGTGGCCGAGTGGTCGAAGGCACTCCCTTGCTAAGGGAGCGTGGGTCAAAAGCCTACCGCGGGTTCGAATCCCGCCCTCTCCGCTAACCAGCTGCGCGAGCGGATGAACGCCGCAGCCTCGACGGGGCGAAGGCTGACGGACGTTCATCCTTCGACGCGCAGGCGTGTGTTAGCGAGGAGAGTCCTTGTTGTTTGGCGCGCCGGTGGGCGCGCGGAACGGGTCAAGATTAGCGGCTTTCGTCGGTGTGGCGAAGAGGATGCGATTCGCCCTTCGTCTCGCCACTCGTGTGTCAGAGGCGGAGAGCCTTTGTCGTCGGCGCACGTTCGTGCGCGAGTTCCGCTGTCGTAATGTCTTGCAGGATGTCGTTGCAGCCCTCGACGAGCGAAGGGCGTGCGGACGTTCATCCTTCGTTCGCGCAGCGTGTGTTTGCACGGAGCGTCTTTGTTGTTGGCGCGCCGGTGGGCGCGCGGAATGGGTCATGGTTCGCGGCTTTGTGAGCGGGAGCGGCGCGATTCGCCCTTCGTCTCGCCACTTGTGTGTCAGGGGGGCGGAGAGCCTTTGTTGTTGGCGTACGTTCCGATGTCTTGGTGTCTTTGCCTGTGGTGCGTCGGGGCGGAGGGTCTTTGAGGTGGAGGTCGGCTCGGGTTGAATTTAGTGTTCGGTTCATGATGACGATGAGTCGCTGGGGAACGATTTTCGGTGCGATGTGCATTTGCTGCGGAGGGGCCGCGAAGGAACCGCAGAGCACGACGACGACGGTGGAGACGCGCACATCGGAAACCGTGACCGTGACGGGGACGGAAGGCGCGGGAAAGACGGTCGGGACACTTCCGCGTGAAGTCATCCAGCAGGTGGTTCGCGCCAACTTCGCCGACATGAAGAAGTGCTACGAGGAGGGACTCGGGCGGAATACGAATCTCAAGGGGCGGATCACGACGAAGTTCGTGATCGAGACCGATGGAAGCGTTTCGCGTGCCGACGAGATCCACGCTGCGCCGCGCAGCGCGTCGTCGTCGGAGAGTAGTGAGCCGCTGTTCGCGGATCCGCAGGTGGTCTCTTGCGTCGTTGCGAAGTTCCGAACGCTGAAGTTCCCTCAGCCCGATGGCGGCAAGGTCACCGTCGTTTATCCTCTCGTGTTCAATCCGGGCGACTGACGGATCGAACGCACCTTTTCGCTTCGGCTCGGGGACGAGCGTCGAAAGAAGCGCGAGCACTTCTCGTTTCGAGTTGATCGACGCCAGGATGCCCGGACGCCACGTCGCGCGGTCCTTCGAGGAAGACCTTCTTCTTTCGGGCCGACGGTGACCGGTGGAGCCTCGGATCGGCTGCTTAATTGGCATTAATGCGCCTGATTTGTCGGGGTATTCGATGAACAAAGACGGCGATTCGCTTTGGCGCCGAGCGATCGCGTGGGCTAGGTTTCAGCGCGATGACACCACGACGAATCTACGGTTGCCTCTTCGTCGCGCTCGTTGGGACAGTGGCGTGCGCGAACGAGAGCATCTCCGACTTGGGAATCGACGATGATCCCACGGGTGGCGGCAAGACGGGTTCCGGAGACGCAGCGGCAGCCGATGGCGCCTCGAGTGTCTTGAACGACGCAGGTCCTGCCAAGCCGAGCGGGAACAACTGTGGTGTAGGATACAGGTATTGCGGCGGCAACAAGATCACGGGCGAAACCGACACGCTCTACGAATGCAAAGGTCCGGGTGAGCCCGGCGTCGTCGAAAAGTGCGCGATGGGTTGCCAGATCAATCCGGTCGACATCGACGACTCATGCAAAGGCTCGCGCGCCGACTCACCAGTGCCGGGATACGTCGTGACGTACGCGTGGGGCGAGAAAGACTCCGTGTATCGGCTCGGTTATCACACGGGTGACGACTACGCGTCGCCGATGGGAACGCCCGTCGTTGCCGTGCTCAACGGAACGATCGGTTGGTCCAACGACGATGGCGGCGACTTCGGCCATTGGATTGCTCTCGATGCGAGCAACGGCCGCACGTACGTCTACTGCCACCTCAGCGAACGCGACGTGCAGGTGGGTGACAAGGTGACGGTCGGCCAGGTGCTCGGCAAAGTCGGGACTACGGGCTTCTCGACCGGCCCGCATCTCCACTTCGAAGATCGGCCCCTCGGCGCAACGACGAACGACAACACGCGCAAACCTACGTGGTGAGCGTCGCTTACTCGCCGCTCATCAGCTTCGCGGCATAGGTCCGATCGATCGTCGCAAACGCTTCGTCGATGAGGAGCGCTCCGCGTTCTTTCATTTCCGCTGCGAGCTTGTCGTATTCGGCGCGAGGACGCTTGGTGGCGAGAGGGCCCTTCGGCGTCACGAGCGTAAAATGGATGGAGTCGCCTTCGATGCGCTCGAAGAACCAGGGCATGCCCGTGTATTGGAGATCGACGTCTCCCAGGAGAAGCTTCCAGAGCTCGATCACGCGATCGTCGAGACCGGCGTCTTCGATGCGAATCTTCTCGATGAGAGAATTGCTCTCGCGCACGCGGCGGGAGAGACGCGGTTTTTTCTCGATGCTCCCGAGATCGATCGTCCCTTCGGGGTCGAGCTGCACGAAGAAGTTACGCGCGTTGTCCGCGTAGAGCATGGGGTGCGCGATGCGCGCGCGCTGTCCACATTTCTCGCACGTGAAGACGGAGAGCTTCCCCGCGAGAAGCGCATCTTTCAGATCCGGCTCGGTCGCGACCTGAATGGTCGAGTGCAACGTCACTTTTCCGGGGGCGCTGCAGGCTGGGCACGCGACGGTCGTTTCTTCGACGGAGGGTTTCACGCCGCGGACCATACTACTTTGAAAGCGCTTTCTCGAAGAACGCCTTCAGCTCGACGAAGTGCCGCTCGGAGCACGCGGCGTCGTAGGCTGGGTGATCCGAGACGACGAAGCCGTGATGGCCGGGATACGTTTCCAGCGTGTGCTCGACGTTCGCTTTCGTGAGCGCTTCATCGACGGCCTTCTTCGTCTCGTCCGTATAGCCGCTGTCTTCGGTCGCTCCGACGATGAGCACCTTTGCTTTGATCTTCTCGGCGCGGTGGTGGGGGCTGTCGGGTGCTGCGAATCCGCCGCCATGGAAGCTCGCCGCTGCGAAGATGCGATCGCCGAAGATCGTCGCGAGACGGAGGGCGATGTTGCCACCCATGCAGTAGCCGACGACGCCGATCTTTCCGTGAACATCGGGACGCGCAACGAGACTCTCGATGAGCACGCGGCCGTCTTCTTCGAGATTTTCGTAACCCACCGCGGCCGCGCGATACGTTTTTTGGAACGTCGCCATGAGATCTTTGTCGCCCAAGAGCGGAAAGAACGAGCTCGCCTTTTTCGGCTTGTCGCTCGGAACGAGATCGAGAACGTCTCCCATGCGATGGAAGAAGTCGGGAATTGCGACCACGTATCCCCAGCTCGCGATGCGCGCGGCGATGGCAGATAGCGCAGGACGAACGCCCGCGGCGTCGAACGCGAGAATGATGGCAGGGAATCGCCCTTCACCTTCGGGACTGAAAATCTCGACTGAAAACGGCTTCGCGTTTTTTTCGTCGGCGTTCGTCTTCAAGACCAAGGTGGTGGCGGGCATGCGCGAGAGCTTCGCATTGTGCGGAGACGGTTTCCACCCCTCGATGACGCTCGCGGCGTGTGAAATGCGCACTAGACTTGGCGCATGCGCGCCATTGGGTTCGTGACGACGCTCGCTCTCGCAACATTTAGCGGAAGCGCACTCGGCGGCGAGCTCGAGAAAGCGCGTGAAGAACCTGCGATCGAGAACGGCGCGGCCCCCGCACGCGAGCCGGACCACGCCTTCGACGTCCTCGTCCCGACGCTTCATACGCTCGGCCTCTTCACGTTGCAGCGAACCGCGGAAGCCGTCCTTTGGCCCGATCCGTTCGCCAAGTTCGAAGATTGGGGCGCGCACTACGAGGAGGCCTACACGAAGCCGCCTCTCTTCGATTCGAAGGCGCCTCCGTTCGAGTGGGACCACGATCACTGGGTGACGAACGTGGTCGGGCACGGGCTCATGGGTAGTGAGCTCTACCTTCGGGCAAGGCAATGTCAGTTCGGGTGGGGTGGCTCTCTCCTCTTCGCCGCCTCCGCTTCCACGCTTTGGGAATACGGCTTCGAAGCGAATGGCGTTCGACCCTCGGCGCAGGACTTGATCTACACGCCGCTCATGGGACTCGCACTCGGCGAGCTGCGCTACTTCGTTTGGAGGTCGGCGCGGGGTTCTTCGAAGAACGTTCTTCGCGCCGTCGTCGATCCATTCGGCGAGATCGAGCGCGCTCTCGGCACACCTTGCTGAGCTGAAGCCTTCACCGACCTCGCAACTTCTGTCGGTCTTCCGTGTCGGCGGCAGCAAACACCGTCGGGAAACTCCGACATGCAGCGTGTCGGGATTTTCTTGAATCTCGCGAAATGCCCGCCAATTCAGTCATTTCGCGAAGTGGCATCGCCCTTGCTCTACCCATCGGGATGAGTCGAGAGGTTGCAGCTGCTGTGGGCGTGTTCGTGCTGCTCGGCGCGAGTCAGATGTCGCGCTGCGATCCGACACGTGCGTTCTCTTTCGGCTCGAACAAGAGCGAAGGCGAACCGGGGAAGGGACCGACGAAAGAGAGCGCGAAGCCGCCGGGCTCGGCGGAATCAATCTCGCAGCCGTAAGGCTTCTATCGCTTTTCCTACTCGCTTCGAAGGAGTCTTCTTTTGTCTGCGTCCGCAACGCCTCTCATCTTCGCTCTCGAAACACTCGCGCGCGCAGCTCGCGTCGATATCGAGCGTTCCACTCTCGAACGAAAGCGAGACGCTTGTCTTTCCTCGCGCGCGCCCACTCACGATTGGGAAAAGAGCATCGTTCACGTCGGCGAGGTCATCGGACTGCGCGTACGTGCTCTCGAGCTCACGATTCACGATCTCTTGCGCGGTCCCACGGACGAAGTCATGCCAATCGTTCGCATCGTCGAGCACGAGGGGAAGACGTCGTGCGTTCACGTTCTCGGGCGAGAAACGCGCGGCTTGCGCGTCAAGTTCGACGACGAGCCGAGCATCCTCACGCTCGACGAAGCGTCTCTCGTCGCCCTCCTCGGACACCCGTCTGGTTTCGCGCTCACCTGGATGACGGCGGACCCCGCGACGAGCATCGGGACGCTCACCCACGGCGACGGGGAAGACTCGCACGAGCACATGTCGCCGAGCGCGCGCCTCCTCTCGATGGTGAAGCT
>JAHFDV010000673.1:2186-2715 GCA_023248815.1 Myxococcales bacterium | reverse complement strand
GGCGATCCATTCGGTAAACCCAATCGGTGATGGGGCTCGCCGTCGTGTTCTTGATCTCGCCGCGAATCCACCAGTTGCCGGCGCCTTCTTCCTTGCCGCCATTTTCGTAGCCGGCTTGCGCTTGATACGTGACGCCAGCCGTCGTCGGAACGTCGGGCACCATGTCGCCCATGCCGGGTGTCGTCGTCCCTGCGTCCGTCGTATTTCCATTCACGACCGGCGGTTTCGCAGCGGGAGGCGCGGTCTCCTCGGGATCGGCGTTGCGAACGACGAAGTGATCGGCCTGCGTCAGGGCGAACATCAGCTCGGAGATGCTCGTTCCTTTCGAGGCAAAATCGGCAGAGAGAGAAGCGATGAACGCGTCTCCTTCCGTCGTATCTGCGATTCCATAGCCATACTTCGTCCAGAGCTTCGCGAAACATCCCTGCACGTCGGCGCTCTCGGCGAGCTTTTGATGGAGCTCTGCAGGCCCGTTGAACGTTCCATTCGTCACGGGCGTATCGAGAACCTCACCTGAGAGATCCGTCAC
>JAHFDV010000673.1:0-2176 GCA_023248815.1 Myxococcales bacterium | reverse complement strand
GTCGAAACCTTCGTATCCGAGTCCGATGGGATCCATGCGGCGATGGCAGCCCGAACAGTTCACGTTGGCGAGGAGCTGCGAAGCCCGTTCACGATTGTCTTTCGGCGTCGGCAGCGTCGCCGTCACCGCGGCAGCGTTGGCGGGCGGATCGCCGATGCGTTGGCAGAAGAGGCGTTGGCGAATCATCTTTCCGCGAAGGATCGCGACGGGCTCACTGGCGCTCGCGCCGAGGGCCAAGAGGGAACCCTGCGTGAAGAGACCGTTTCGTCCGGGCAACGTCACTTGCTTGCGCGTGCCGAAGAGAGGTCCCTCCCAAGCTGCGCCGTAGAACTGCGCGCCGCGCTCCGAGAGATAACCAAAGTTCCCAGTGAGCAATGTCTTCAGCGTTCCATCGGTCGGCGCCTTCGTCGTTTCGATGAAGAAGCGCTTGGTCTCTTCGTGGAGATCGTCTTGCGTCTCACGCGTGAAGTCGGGAAACTTCGCGGGGTCTTTCGTTTTGTCCGACAAGAAGCGCAGATTCAGCCATTGGTCGACGAAGCGAACCTGTGCGGTCTCCGAGCGCGGATCGGCCAAAAGACGTTTGGCTTGAGCGAGGATGTCGGCTTTGGTCGCGAGCTTTCCATCGCGCGCCGCATCGAGCAGCGTCTGGTCCGGCGTGGTGGACCAGAAGAGATAGGAAAGCTCGGTGGCAATCTCGTAAGGCGTGAGATCGTTCTTGGCGCCATTTTTCACGCCGAGCTCCGAGCGGAAGAGAAAGTACGGCGACGCGAGCATGCCGCGAACGATCGCGCGAATTCCCTTCTCGTGATTTCCGCCGGCCGCGAAACCATCGTAGACCGCGAGGTAGCGCACGAGATCGCTGTCGTTCGTCGGCCTGCGAAACACGCGTCGTCCGAATGTCTCGATCACCGTCTTCGCGCAGTCGCGCCCTTGGTTCGAGCACGTGGCGAGACTCTGCCATTGCA
The DNA here is from genome assembly GCA_023248815.1 of Myxococcales bacterium. Classification (GTDB taxonomy): domain Bacteria; phylum Myxococcota_A; class Polyangia; order Polyangiales; family Polyangiaceae; genus JAHFDV01. Next base: position 1,211 of record JAHFDV010000673.1, on the reverse strand, counting down.
GCGTGGGAGACGCGGCGATGTCTTTCGCGTTGTCGAGCACCTGCTGGAAGTAGTCCGTGTCGGTCGACATCAACCCGGCGTTATTGTCGAAGACCTCTTCGTGGCTCTCTGAAGGCAGTGTTTTGCCGTAGTCCGTGGCCCCGACGAGATCGCGGAGCGAGTTCTCGTATTCGTCCGGCGCGAGCTTGCGAATGAGGCGTTGATTGATGTGCGCGGGTTGCGCCTTGGCGGTGCCTTCGCACTTTCCATCGAGCTGATCGTTGAAGTGCAAGAGCGCCTGGTATTCGGCGCTGTCGCGCGTCAAGACGGCGCTGTGGCCGTCGAGGCCGATGACCTTGCTCAAGAGGAGCGAATCCGGCCCGAGGCGTTCTCGAACGAGCGCGCTCACTGTCGCGAGGGACGGCTTGCCTTCTTGCGGTGCAATGATGAGTCGCGTGTTCTTCGCGGCGCCGGATGCGTTGTGGCAGCCGATGCATTTGTTGGCGAGCACGCCTTGCACGACTTCGGTTTGAAACGAGCTCTCGAGCCCTTGGCAGGTCGAGGCGACATTTTCGTCGGGAATCGAATCCGATCCGAAGCAGCCCGCAATGGCAGACACGGCCGCGGTCGCAAGGAGCGCTCCGAAAGAGTTGAAGTAGCCGAGGCGCGCGCTCACAGGAGCACCCCCGAGAGCGGGGAGATACCTTGAGGCAGCGGCGCGCCGACGGCTCCGCAGACGGTCGCGAGGAGGCTCTCGTGGCTTCCCTCAGCGCTGATTTCCATTTCTCCTTTGGCGAGGATGTCGGCTCCGCTCGCCAGAAAGTAGGGAACGAACGTGAGCTTCTGGCTTTGATGATCACCGCGCCCGAAGTCGAACGCGCGAAAGAGCACGGTGTTCGAAAGAAGGTTGGCCGCCTTCAACGAGTCGAGGAGGTACGCGCACTGCTTCGAGTACCAGGTCTGAATCGCGAGATACGCAGCATCGTTGGCGTGCGAGCTCGTGTGCTGCGCAGCCGATGAATTCACTCCTTCAATGCTGCCGAACACCGAGACGAAGTTCTGATCTTCTGCGAATTGAAGCGTCACGACATTCGTGACGGCGCATTGAACGGCGAGCACTGCGAGATCGATGTGCGCCTTGGCCACGGCTGCGAATTGATCGCTGCTGATTGTATCAATCGTCGAGGTCAGCGTGGGCTTGGTGCACGAGATCGTCTTTGGACCGCCCATCG
>JAHFDV010000258.1:3550-8144 GCA_023248815.1 Myxococcales bacterium | reverse complement strand
TAGCTGGCCGAGCAGACGAGACGGACGACTGCCCGATGAGGCACGAGTACCCCTTTGGGCTCGCCCGTGGAGCCGGAGGTGAACATGATGTATGCGCCGGCGAGCGGGTGCGCCCTGCGAGGAAGAGGCGACGTGAATGGCTGCGCGGCCGCGCGCTCGAGGTCGCCCGTGGTGAGGATGAATTTCGGAGAGACGCGCTCCACGATTTTCGCGCGGCGAGCCTTCGGAGCTTGCGCGTCCAACGGCACGAAGACTGCGCCCGCACGAACGACGGCGACCTCTGCAATCACCGACCAATGCGAGCGCGGAAGGTCTAGAACGACGCGGTCACCGATCTCGAGGCCGCGCCCGAGAAGATCTACCGCGATGTTCCGAGAGAGACGTTCGAGCTCGCCGTAGCTCAGGGTCGTTCCATCCGCACCGACGAGCGCGGTCCGGTCTGTGAAGCGCTCCACCACGTCGTCGAACGCGTCGACGATCGTGCGCTCCATGGCGTGCGGCCCCTCTTCAAAAGTCTCGGAGAGCGCCGGCGTTGGGCTCGTCTGTGGATCCAGCTCGACCGGCGACGATTCTTCGCGCTTCTCGACGACGAAGGCAACGAGCTCACGATCGCCAGCCGCGCTCGGTAACGCGAGGACGACGGCGCGTGCAACGGAGGGCGCCTGCTCGAGTGCGCTCGCGATCTCTCCGACCTCGATGCGATGGCCTCGAATTTTTACCTGATGGTCTTTTCGGCCCAGGTACTCGAGCTCGCCGTCTTTCGTCCAACGCGCGAGGTCTCCGCTCACGTAGAGGCGCGCGCCCGAGGTCGTTCCGTAGGGATCGGGCCGAAAGCGATCTGCCGTGAGGTCGGGGCGATTGAGGTAGCCATCAGCGACGCCCGCGCCGCCGACGAGAATTTCGCCGACTACTCCGCGCGGAACGATCGCGTGCGATGGCGACACCACGTAGGTCGCAAGATCCGAGAGAGCTCGGCCGATGAGACTCGCGCTCGAGAGCGCGTCTTCGGCGCGAAGCGTGCGGAGCGTCACGTGCACGGTCGTCTCCGTGATGCCGTACATGTTCACGAGGCGCGGCTTCACGTCGCCATGGACTCGGAACCACGGCTCGAGGCTCGTCGGATCGAGAGCCTCTCCACCGAATACGACGAACCGGAGAGCGAGATGCGAGGCCGACCCGAATGCGACGAGATCGCGGAATGCCGCGGGAGTCTGCGAGAGCATCGTCACGCGCTCGCGTTCGAGCAAGCCTACGAATGCTTCGACATCGCGCGCCACGACTTGCGGGACGATGACGGCACGCCCGCCGTAGAGCAGCGCGCCCCACAGCTCCCAAATGGAGAAGTCGAACGCAAAAGAATGGAAGACCGACCACGTGTCATCGGGGCCGAGATCGAAAGGCTTCGCTGCAGCGTCGAAGAGCCTCAACGCATTTGCATGCGTGACGCGAACACCCTTGGGTTTGCCGGTGGAACCAGAGGTGTAGATGACGTACGCGGTAGCGCTTGCGGGAACGCGACGAACGAGTGGACGCGTGCTGTCGGCTCGTTTTTCGAGATCCGAGAGACCAAGGACGACTCCCGGCGCCCCTTCGACGTTGTTCCGACCCGCCTCGTTCGTGATCACCAAGCTCGCGTTCGCGTCGCTCAGAATGAAGTGCACGCGGGAGGCGGGATGGGTGGGGTCCAACGGAAGATAGGTCGCGCCCGCTTTCAGCGTCGCAAGAATTCCGACGACCATGTCGAGCGTACGTCCGAGTCCAAGCGCGACGATCGCACCGACGCCGACGCCTCGTTCGACGAGTGAGCGCGCAACGCGGTTCGCGCGCGAGTCGAGATCTGCATACGAGAGATGTTCTTCGTTCAGCGAGACGGCAGTCGATTCGGGAGATCGATTCGTCACCGATTCGAAACGACCGTGCAGCGTGTCCTCCGCGGACACGAGGATGACGGCAGGCGGGGAGACGAGGGCCGCGCGCTCGGCAGGCGGGATCATGTCGAGGGTCGCCACGGATCGGTCCGGATCTGCGACGATGGACGCTGCGAGACACTGAAAGCGCTCGGCGAAAGCGCTCGCCGTTGCGTGGTCGAAAAGCTGCGTCTGGAACGCGAACGCTCCGGAGATTTCTTTCTCACCTTCGAACAGCTCGAGGCCGAGCTCGATCTCGGAGTACGTCAGCCGGTGCGGGAGAACCTTCACTTCGAGCTCGAGGCTCGGGAGGTCGTCTTTCTGCGCGACATCCATGGAAAAGAAGATGCGATAGAGGTCGCTCTCCGCGTCGCGACCGCGCTCGACTGAGCCCGTCATGACCTCGAATGGCACATCTTGATGTTCGAAGGCGGCAAGCGTGCGTTCGCGGACTTCCCGCAAGAGCTCGAGAAAGCTCCATTCCGGACGGAGCGACGCGCGAAGCGGAAGGATGTTGGCGAACAAGCCGATGACGGGCTCGAGCTCTTTGTGCGAACGCCCCGACGCGATGGTGCCGACGACGACGTCGTGCACATGTGCGTGACGAAATAAAAACGTCCGAAACACGGCGAGGAGAACGATGTACAGCGAGCACCGTTGTCGTTCGGCGATCTCGCGCAGGCGCCGCGTGAGCGCTTCATCGAGAGTGAAAAAGGCCGTACTGGCCGTGAAATCAGTGCGCGCCGCTCGAGGACGATCGGTCGGAAGCTCGAGAGGGACGGGAAGACGATCCAACTCGCGCTTCCAGAAGTCCAGCGAAGCACGCCCCGATTCGGTGCTCGAGAGTCCGCGCTGCCACTCGACGAAGTCTGGGAAGTGAACGTCGAGCTCGGGAAACGTCTTCTCCTTTGCAGCGTAGTGATCGAAGACTTCGCGCGCGAGAATCGCGAGTGACTGATCGTCGCTGATCAGGTGATGCATCTGGAACGAGCACGCGTGATCGGTAGCGTCGAAAGAAAGAAGCTTCACACGGAGAAGAGGAGCGGCCGAGAGGTCGATCGTTGCCTTCGGAGTCGCGAGCTCCGCGGAGATGAACGCCTCGCGCTCAGCGGGCGGCACGTCCGAACGCATTTCGCGCACGAACGAGAAGGGCGCGCTGCCATGAACGCGCTGAGTTGCTCTCCCGTCGACGTCCTCGATGCCGATGCGCAAGGCCTCGTGCCGTTGAATGACCGCGCGAAATGCATCCTCCAACCGATCGACATCGAGCGGTCCACGCAAGCGCGCGTTCCAGCGCATCACGTACGCTTCGCCTTCGCTCAAACGCGAGAAGAGCAATACGCGCATCTGACTCGGCGATAGTTCGATGGCCGACGAGGTATCGGCGCGACGAGGGATCGTGAGCTTTGGCCGTGCCGCTCCCTTGAGGCGCTTCTCCAGTCGGGCTCGCTGCTCTTCCGTCAGGCGTGATCGGTTAGGCTTTTCACCACCCCCGCCACCACCGCTCGCGGTCATGAAGTAGCCTCGTCGTGTGCTCGTGCACCCGCGCCTCGCTTCGCCTCTAAACCCTCACGCTCCGCAGCTCGCCGCAAGCATGTAAAGAAGGTCCGAGGATCCGACATCGAGCGTCGACGATGATCGAGGATCGACACGATTTGTGCAACCAGCGTCTCCCTTCAATCCACCGTGAAACCGCACATTATCCCGCGAATTATTCTGAGATTATCCTGCAAGGGATGAATCCTCGTTTCGAGAAAGCGCGACGCCCCTCGAAGGAGCGATCCTCAGATCGCGAAGTCCGCGTAACGTGGCTTCGAGGCGCCCGAGCGAGAGAGCATCATTGATGAAACGTTTTTTCGACGACATGCGTTTGAGCCTTCGCGACCTAGGCGTTCGCGGCACTCTCCAGCGCCTACCGGACTACTTCGACATGCTCGCCGAAATGCGAAAGCCGCGCTCCAAGCTGAGTCTGGAGGTCGAGGCGGAGAGGTTCGACGAGCGCTATGGGACAGACACGGAGCAGCTTCTCACCTTCAGCGAGCACGGCATTCTCGCGAATTCGAGCAGCTCGTACGTCCATCCTTATCAGTGCGCGACCGAGTCCTCGATCGCGGAATCGATCCGCGCGCTTTCTATCGACTACGAGAAGTTTTCGTTTCTCGATCTCGGCTGCGGCAAAGGCAAACCGATCCTCGTCGCCTCGCGCTTCCCGTTCCGTCGGCTCATCGGCGTGGACATCTCGGAGCGCTGCCTCGACATCGCGCGCGAGAACGTTCGGCGGTGCAGCTCTTTCTGCGAACCGAGCCGTGTCACACTTCTTCAGGAGGACGCCGAGAAGCTCGTTTTCCCGGCCGAGCCGCTCGTCATCTATCTCTTCAATCCATTTCCGGAGAACGTGATGCAGGTCGTGGTGAAAAACCTCGAAGCATCGGTCCGCGAGTCACCGCGAGAGGTCGCGATCATTTACCTCTTCCCGTTTTTCGAGAAGAGCCTCGAAGAGAGCGAGATCTTCGGAAGGCTTCCGACGAGCCAATATTTCACGTCCGTCTTCGCCACGAAGCCGGTCGGGTGGGCGTGGCCGCGCAACCCAGATTCGAAGAAGTAGCTATCGTTCAAAACGAAAGGAGCCTCGGTGCGATCGCATCGGGGCTTTTTTTGCCGTTCTGTCACCGCGGTGGCCGGCGGAG
>JAHFDV010000258.1:0-3540 GCA_023248815.1 Myxococcales bacterium | reverse complement strand
CCGAGAGTCGCTCTCAACTGCACCGGCCTGTCGCGCGTACATGACAGGTAACCTGCAGTCGATTTCCCGCGACAAAACCCGCTTTAAAGCGGGCGTGTCCTTTTTGGATGAGCTGCGTTTCCACGTAACGCCGGGCGGGATCTTCGAGGCGGGCTAACTCATGCGGGTCTCGCACTGACACCCACCTCCCAAGGAGCCACGCATGAACTCGAAAAAATATCTCTCTGTTGCACTTCTTTCCGTCACCGGCGCCCTCGCAGGCTGCTCCAACTCGACCGACGCGACCGACGACGATTCGGCCGCGAGCTCGCACCGGGTCTTGCTCGACCAAGAGTCGTTCCATTGCGAAGTCACGAGCGGCGACGCTCAGGGGATCGCCGTCGTCTCCCGAACGCTCAGGCACGACACTTTTCAGGGCCGCCGCGAGATCACCACGATCGCCGCCTTCTCCGAAGAGATCTTCGACCGAGCGGAAAGCGTGCTCGGCGACTTCGCGTGCAAGAGCCCCGATGCGAACCCCGGTAGCACGGCGTTTCCGCCAGACACGGTGCACGTGCTCGGCTGGGACCCCGACTTCGACAAGCACAATGCAAGCCTGACCGCGCTTCCGAGCGACGTGGACTTCCAAACGCAAGACACACACGACTGGAGCCGCTGCGCATCGAACAGCTGGGAAGCGGATGCCGAACGCGGAAACGATGCAACCCGCGTCGTGACGCTCAAAGGGAACGTAGAAGAAGGCCTCGACTTGCGTTTCACGATCGCGACGGGCGGAAAGAAGGTCACCGTCTCGGGCACGTGCGAAAAAGACGCGCACGCCATCACGATCGGAAACACGTTTCCCAAGTGAAACTCGTCGGGCTTCGAAGCGTCATCCCTTTCGGAAGCGAGTTTCAATCTCGCGGTCCTCGAGGAGGGCGCCGTTTCGCATCGCTTCGAAGCCCACTCATTGTTGTTGCCAACCACGTCATGCGAATTCATTCTTTGCGCCGATGAAACTCTGGAATGTGACGCTTCTCTCGACTCTCGTTTTCGTTTTTGGGTGTGAGAAGAGTCCCGACATGGACCTTCCACAACCCAACACGGGCGTCGTCACGCTCGCGTCCCAAGCAGCGCACGGGGAGGCAAACCACGGCGAACACGCGGTTACGCCCAAGACTCCCAAACCGGATCCGAAGTGATGATCTCGCGAGCGCCGTTGCATGAGTGATCCCCTCGAGGACCTTCGCTTTAGCGACATCACGACCTTTCTGAAGGTAGCGGAGACGCGCGGTGTTGCGGTGGCGGCGCGCCACCTTCACGTGACGTCCTCGCAGGTCAGCAAAGCGATCACGCGCCTCGAAGATCGCCTCGGCGCGCGCCTCTTCGAACGAAGCGCGCGTGGCGTGGTCCTGACCGGCGAGGGCGATCGGCTCATGCCGCGCCTCCGCCAAATCGTCCTCGATCTCCGAGGCCTTGCGCGCGAAGACGAGCCGTCGAACATCGCGATCACGATCGCCGCTCCGTCGTTCATCGCAGCAACCGTCGCGCCCATCATTTCAGCCAACGTCCCCGGCGTTCGGACTCGCGTTCTAGAAATGGCGCCCGCCGTCATCCGCGCAACGCTCTCCGAGCAGCAGTTCGACATTGCCTTTCTTCCCGGCGCCGACCCGCAGATTCGAGGTTGGCACGTCGAGCCCATCGGACTCTTGCGAATGGGGCTGTTCGCGAGCCCGGCCCTCGCGAAGAGTCTTCCGACTCCACTCGTTTCCAGTGTCGTCGCCGAGATTCCTTTCATCTCGCCATTGCGCACGTCTGCGAACGCCATCGCTCCGAGCGACGACGGTTGTCCCTTGAGTCCCACGGAACGAAAGCTCGGCGACGAGGTCCAGACGTTCGCGGTGGGGCTCGAGCTCGCAGCGACGACCCGACAATTCGTGTTTGGTCCAGTGACGGCCGCTCAGCGCTACCTGGACGCGGGTCTCCTCGTCGAGTGCGCAGTAAAGGGCTGGCACGTAGAAGGCATCGTTCAATTCGCCTGCAGCGAGACCCTGTTGTCGCGCGTTCGCCGCGAGGTGTTGAAGGCCATTCGAGGCCACAAGACGATCGTGAAGGGGTTTCGTCTGGCGTCGCGCGAGAGCTAGAAAAGCCTCGAAAACTAGACGATGGGCCGGTGTTTCCAGATTGGAAACGAGTCGCTTCGTCGAACGTCGTGGCCCAAGACTCGTTGGGCGCTAACTGGATGGCTTCCCGTTGATGCACTGCGGCAAAACCGAAAGGGAACGCTGCCGGTGCTATCGCGCGCACGTCAGGGAGTCATCTCGATCATCGTGTCTGGGGCGAGCACGTACCCGGTGTCGACCCAGACGAGCAGATCTCCCATGCCGAGCTTTCGCAGGACGGCCATCGAAGTGCGAAGACGGTGTTTCGCAGATTCCAGCGAGATGCTTTCGCCAGGCCAACCGATCGCGCGAAGCTGTTCGATCGTGAGGGGAACTCCTGGATTCTTGATGCGCTGCAGTGCGAGGCCCACCAAGAGCAAGCGGATCGTCGGGCGCGATCGACAAGAGACGGCGACTCCTCTCGGCGGCCTGAACCAATGCCCTTCGTTTTGAATGAGAAGACATCCTTCGCGGTCGCTTTCGACGCGACCCGGCGGAAGCCCAGAGCGTCGCTTCCGACTCTGCGCTCTCGTGATGTAGGACTCGATGACGACGCGTTCGAAGGCGGGAGTATCGGCGGGCGGAGCGGGAGACGTTCTGTCGTCGTCGTCGTCGACCAGAGAGAAAATCGGCGCCAGGACTCCAGTGCTCGCAGCGATCTCGGAGACATTCACCGCGCGTCGCTCGATCCGAGCGTGCGCGAGCACGATCAATCCTTCGACCATCGCTTTCCAAATCACCTCGATCGAACCCGTGAGAGCGACTTGGCAACGAATGAGCTCCGCCAGGGCTTCCTGCGAGCAATCGCGTTCGATGAGAACGAACGCGAGCATCGTTCGCGGATGAATGGATGCCAAGCCGCCGTTCTGCTCACTGATCGAGATCGACTCGCGATAGCGCGACTCTGCGACCGGAAGGTCGCCTCCGATCTGCGCGAGCGAACCGCGAACGAAAGCGCCCCACCACGACGAAGGTGACGCGGAATCGGCTGACGCGAGAAGACTCTCGGCGATCCCAGTTTCTCCGCGGAGAATATGGATGAGCGCCAAGAGGCGTTCGGAACGCGCGAGTTGTGCCGCCGGGCGCTTTTCTCCGCTCGTGGCGCGCAAAACGAGGACCGCTTTCTTCGCGTGTTGAAGGCTCTCGTCGAGGCTCCCGCAGTTGAGCGCCACCGAGGCGAGCGTCTCCAGGGCCAAGGCTTCATCGCTCGTTCCTTGCGAGCGACCGAGCTCTGCGGCCTCGCTCAAGAATGCGATGGCCTGCTGCGGAGACTCTTCGCCCAGCAAGTTGCCGAGAAGCGCGAGCATGCGCGAAATAGTTCGCACGTCGCCGATGCCACGCGCCATTTCGAGCGCTCGCGTCAGGTGCGCGCGTGCCTCCATGTGTCGGCTGACGCGAT
>JAHFDV010000040.1:19809-21467 GCA_023248815.1 Myxococcales bacterium | reverse complement strand
AGCGTTCGCGGTGATGACTACGAGCGAATCGGCGACACGGCGGAATCGCGAACACACTGGGTCGGCAACGAAGCGTTCATGAACATGAGCGAAGGACACTGCGCGGCGCTCGTCGTGAGCGGCGGTCGCTACGTCTGCTCCATCTACGGAGAGCGCCCGCAGATCTGTCGCGACTTTGGACGAGGCTCACCGGCCTGCAGTGCGGACCGATGGGAAAAGCGGCCAGAAGGAAGAACGCTCGTCGTCGTGTGAAGTGAAGCGGAACCGTGCTTCTCTCGACGGCGCAGATGGGAACCACGATTTTCGCCATCGTGTTGGGGCTCCTCGTTACGTACGTCGGCTGGAGCTACGCGGCGCTTGCGCGAAAGATGCGCTCCTACAAAAGTGTTCCAGGCAGGGTCATCTCTCGAGCCGTAGCGCTCGTTCCCAGCGGAAATACGCGCACCGGCGTTTGGGGCCAGGGCGGCGGATATACGCCGCAGATCACGTATCGCTACACGGTCGACGGTGTGGTGCACGAATCGAAGAACGTCGCCCGGGCGGTCCGCGGCTACAAAGAACGCTTCGCGCAGGCAAAGCTCGACTCGATCCCGGACGATGTCGTCGTTTGGTACGACCCCAAAAATCCCGCCGAGGCCTATCTCGAGAAGCACGGACAAGCCCTCGGCATCGCAATCCTCGCACTTGGAATCGCGTTTCTCACGGGCGCCGGGATCGCTCTCGTCTCGCGCTTCTGACCGAGCCGGCTGCCGATTCCCGATCGTGGGGTCGGGCGCCGATCCGGTGAAATCGCACGTTTTATCGCCCTATAAATCCCGCGCCAAACGAAGGTGGGGCATTTCTCGTTCGAACCCCGGCGCCCTTCGTGCTAACAGGCCCCCGGCGTTACACCTTAACCCCGTAGCGAAGAGAGAAAAACCTTGGCAGCTCGCATCCCCCTCGAACGCATCCGCAACATCGGTATCTCGGCGCACATCGACTCCGGGAAGACCACGCTCACTGAGCGCATCCTTTTCTACACGGGCCGAATCCACAAGATTCACGAAGTCCGCGGTAAGGACGGCGTCGGCGCAAAGATGGACTCGATGGACCTCGAGCGCGAGAAGGGCATCACGATCCAATCCGCCGCGACGTACTGCGTCTGGGTTGGTTCGCAGAAGCAATTCCCCGAGTACAACGTCAACATCATCGACACGCCGGGCCACGTCGACTTCACGATCGAAGTCGAACGCGCACTCCGCGTTCTCGACGGCGCGATCCTCGTTCTCGACTCCGGTAAGGGCGTCCAGAGCCAGTCGATCACCGTCGACCGTCAGATGAAGCGCTACCGCGTTCCACGCATCGCCTTCGTCAACAAGATGGACAACCCCGGTGCGAACTACGAGCGCGTCTCCGACATGCTCAAAGAGAAGCTCGGTCACCACCCGGTGAAGATTCAGGTCCCGATGGGAGCCGAATCCGAGTTCAAGGGCATCATCGATCCGATCATCGGCAAGGCCTATTACTTCGATGGCGCCGACGGCGAGACCATCCGTGAAGAAGAAGTTCCCGCAGAGTACGCAGACGTAACGAAGTCGGCGCGCGAGAAGATCATCCAAGACGTCGCCGACGTCGACGACGAGCTCGCAGACAAGTTCCTCTCGGAGCAGCCCATCTCG
>JAHFDV010000040.1:0-19799 GCA_023248815.1 Myxococcales bacterium | reverse complement strand
AAGAACAAGGGCGTCCAGCTCCTTCTCGACGGCGTCATCCACTACTTGCCGAACCCGACCGAAGTCGTCAACGAAGCGCACGACCAGTCGAACAACGAAGAGAAGGTCACCGTTCTCTCGGACTCGACCAAGCCCTTCGTCGGTCTCGCGTTCAAGCTCCAGCAAGACAAGTACGGACAGCTCACGTACTTCCGCGTCTACCAGGGCAAAGTGACCGCGGGCGACACCATCTACAACATCAGCAACGAGAGCCGTAAGGTTCGCGTGCCGCGTATGTTCCGTATGCACTCGGAAGACCGCGAAGAGATCGAGTCCGCAGAAGCGGGCGACATCGTCGCGTTCTACGGCGTCGAAGCGAGCTCGGGTGAAACGTTCACGGACGGTAAGGTCAACTGGACCCTCACGTCGATGCACGTTCCCGCCGCCGTCATCTCGCTCGCCGTCGCTCCGAAGGACCGCGCAACGGAAACGAACTTCTCGAAGGCGCTCAACCGCTTCACGAAAGAAGATCCGACGTTCCGCGTTCACCAGGACGAAGAGTCGCAGCAGACCATCATCTCGGGCATGGGCGAGCTCCACCTCGAGATTTACATGGAGCGCATGGCGCGCGAGTACAACTGCCAAGTCATCGCGGGCAAGCCTCAGGTTGCGTATCGTGAGTCCATCACGAAGCGCGCCGAGATCAACTACACGCACAAGAAGCAGACCGGTGGTTCGGGCCAGTACGCAAAGGTCCTCGGATACATCGAGCCGCTTCCGGCGGACGCAGTCGAGAGCTACGAGTTCGTCGACGACGTAACGGGCGGATCGATTCCTCGCGAATACATCTCGTCCTGCGACAAGGGCTTCAAGGAAGGCGTCAAAAAAGGAACGCAGATCGGATTCCCCATCGTGGGCATTCGCTGTGCAGTCAACGACGGCGCCTCGCACGCAGTCGACTCGTCCGAAATGGCGTTCAAGACGGCCGCGCTCATGGGCTTCCGTGAAGCGTACGCCGCCGCATCGCCAACGATTCTCGAGCCGATCATGAAGGTCGAAATCGACGCGCCGACCGAGTTCCAGGGCTCGGTCGTCGGTCAAGTCAATCAGCGCCGCGGCGTCATCCTCGAAACGGTCGCTGGCGATTCCGTCAACGTCACGTGCGAAGTTCCGCTGAACGCGATGTTCGGTTACTCGACCGACCTTCGCTCGGCGACGCAAGGCAAGGGTACCTTCACCATGGAGTTTGCTCGCTACGCCATCGTGCCGAAGCAAGAGCAAGAAGAGATGAAGAAGGCCTACCGCGAGAAAGTCGCGGCGGAGGCCAAGAAGTAACGGCTCACCGTTAGCAGGCGCTCGAGGCCGACTGACCCCCCAGCAGGTGTGTGGGGGGAATCAGTCGGTCTCTTCGCTTTTGTAACGGTGAGTGAGCGCGTACTCGCTTCGTGCTCCGCTCGACCTCTGCGGCGCCTTCGCTATTTTGCTGGGCCGGCCTTCGCCGGCCGGGTCGGACGTCTTGCACCGCGACGCAAGGTTGTCAGTTCGCTCTTCGGCGATCTGCTCTTCGGCGATCTGCTCTTCGGCGATCTGCTCTTCGGCGATCTGCTCTTCGGCGATCGAACTCGGCCCTCGCAGTCGGCCTCGGCGATCGGAGGCGCGACAGAATTGTGATCGTACAAACGTACGGCGCGCGACACCACGTGCCGCGCGCCGCACGCTCAGCCGCGCATGAGTCCTGTCAGAATCGCGCTCAGCTTTCCTGCGAGCTCCTGCACCGCGTGTTGCGCGTCGCCGGTGCAGCATCCCATCGCCAGCGCGAGATCCAACGCTGCAGCCGTCTCGCACGCGCTGTTCCGCGCGCAAACGAAGTAACGCCTCCGCATCGCAACACTCTTGTTCGGCAATCCTTCCGCCGTCTGCAAAAACGCGCTCTTCGCCGCGCGCGAAGCCTGGTCTCGCAACTCCGCATCCCGTACGCGCGCCGCATGCACCGCCAAAGCGAGTGCCTTAGCGACGCGGTACGCGTCCGTGCGTTGGAAGGGAAGTAGCTCGCTCTCGTGATTCGTATCGTCGTTCATGTTCGGTTGCTCCTCGAAGAAGGCCGAAGGCCGCGGAGCAACCGAACATGAACGACGAATGCGCGCGCAGAAGCGTACTAGTGACAGCGACACACGAATGCGGGTAGAGTACATCTTGTGCACTGCAAGCCCCGTGACGCCGAAGGCGGCGCGTGGGGTTGCTGCGAGATTGGACAATGGTGTGGCCGATGAAGTGCGTTTGCAAAGACGCGAGGCGTCGCGTCTCCGATCGCCGAGGCCGACTGCGAGGGCCGAGTCCGATCGTCGAGATCGACGGCCGATCGCCGAGGCTGCGAAGGCTGATTCCGATTCCGAGGATCGATTGCCGATGTCAGAAAAGAGAATTCGGCAATGAGCGCAAGTTGTGCGAGCGCTTGTCGGCTTCGGCGATCTTCTCTTCGGCGATCGAACTCGGCCCTTCGGCCTCGGCCTCGGCGATCGGCAGACGCGACAAAATTCCGTGCTTCCACCCGAGCCACCTCCGCAATGGGCTCTCAAAGCCGCCGTGCTATCCTTCTAACTCATGGACGACGCCTATCGAGCTCGAGCAGAAGAGCGGCGTTCTCGATTAACAACTGGAGTCGCGCGTTCTTTCGAGGAGCTCGAGCGCAAGGGCTATGACTACTGGCAGTCGGCGCCGCCACACGAGCGCCTCGAAGCGATGCGACAGCTCCTTGTCGACGCTTGGATTGTGAAGGGTAAGAATGGACCTCCACCCCGATTTGACGGATCTACTTGCGGCGTTCTCCGATTCGAACGTTGAGTACCTCGTAGTAGGCGGTTGGCCGTGAAAGAGCACACTTGGCGAAGCGACGCGGTCATCTCCGCTGATGGCACGCGCATCGCCTACCGATCGACGGGGTCGGGACCCGGTCTCGTGATCGTTCCCGGCAACAATCGCTGCGCGTATCACTACGACGAGCTGGCTCGTCTCCTCTCGAAGACTCACTCGGTCCACACGATCGACCGCCGCGGACGCGGCGAATCGGGTCCGCAAGGAAACGACTACACGGTGGAGCTCGAAGCCGATGACGTCGCGGCGGTCCTCGATGCCACGGGCAGCGATTCGCTGTTTGGGCACAGTTACGGCGGACTCATTGGCCTTCGCCTCGCACTCCGTCGTGAGCTCCGTCGCCTTGCGCTTTATGAGCCGGGCGTAAGCATCAACGGCGGATTCGATCTGACATGGCTCCCCGAATTCGAACGCCTCTTTCATGAAGGGCGGCGCGTGGCAGCGATGACCTTGTTCCTGCGACGCTCCAAAATTGTCCCGATTGGAAATGCCCCGGCCTTCGTCTTTTGGCTTCTGGCGATCGGTTTACTGTACGGCGGCAAGGAAGCCATCGAGACGCGTGCGCTCATGCCAACGTCACCGAAAGAGCTGGCAGAGATCGCCCGACTCGACTCCGACGGGACGCAGTACGCCGCCGTGCGGTCGCAATCTCTTCTGCTCGCAGGCACGCGCACGAATCCGTATCTACCGCGCGCGGTCGCCGAGCTCGCCGCGATCATCCCGAATGCTTCGTACGAAATTCTCGAGGGTCTCAACCACAACGCGCCTGATCTCAGTGCGCCGAAAACCGTCGCCGCGCGCCTCGAGCAATTTCTGTCATGATGCGCGAGGGCGAAGACAATCTCGTGCGCGTGGTTGCGGCGCGTCGAACCTTCGGAGTTCAAGTCGTGCGACCGCTCATCGGTATCGGCGATCTTCTCTTCGGCGCTCGAGCTCGGCCAACGGAATTGGCCTCGGCAATGGGCCCTCGGACACGCGACAACTAGCCGCCTTTACGACGCTCCGCCGCGTCTCGAACGCTCGACGAGTCACGCATCCTTGCTAACCTCTCCTCCATGCGCGCCTTCAGCCCGTGTCTGCTCGCCCTGCTTGCGCTCTCGAGCGGCATTGGCGCTTGTAGCGCGAGCGACGCAGCCGTTACGAACGACGCGGGCGCAAACGAATCGGATGCATCTTACACGCTCGATGGATCACCCATCGTCAGCGGAGACGCCGGTGACACATCGATCGCCGACGATCTCGTCCTGCCGATTGGTCCCGAGCAAGAAGCCATCAAGACGCCCATCGTCGGCATCCAGTATTGGACGTGGTTCGCTTACGACAAGCCCGCTCCGCACTGCGACGGGGCAGGATGGAAAGACAATCCGTTCGGGCAGGCGGGCACGGCGTCGCTCGTCTTCAATGTCGACCCTAAGGGCGTTTGCTATAGCTCCATCGATCCGAACACGGCGCGGGTGCACGCCGGGTTCTTGAGGCAGCTGAAGGCAGACTTCGTCATCTACGACGAGACGAACTTCTCGAAGACGACGGCTCCCGCGAACAATCCGATGTTCCAGGCCGAGAAGGCGGCGATCGAAGGTTTCAGTACCGCGACCGAGAAGATGAAGTCGGTCTTCATGCTCGCGATCACGTGCTGGGGCGAGCAGTGTTTGAATCGGCCGGGAGATCACACCGAGCGCTTCACGTTCACGGAGCACGTGAAAGAGCACGTCATCGAGATCGCGAAGCTCTACAAGAAGTCGCCCGAAGCATTTCTACGCGTCGAGAAGAAACCGCTCCTGCTCTTCTACGTGAACCAGGGGAGCAACGTTCTTGCCGACAACGGGCAGCCAGCTTTCAAAGGCGCCGCCAATCTCGTTCCGCTTCCAGACCAGTTCGAGCCAGTTCGTTACAACGGCGTCGACTACAAGATTCATGATCTCTTCACGATTCGCTATGCGATCGTCGCCGATGCGAGCTTCGACTACTCGCCGTACTCGAAGGAGATCTGGCCCTTCCAGTGCAACTCAGAGTCGTGCGGATTCGCGGAGACGGGTTACGCGTCGCTCTATGCCCCGAAGATCGGCGGGCGGTCGCTCGCGCGAATGAACGCGCAGATCGATGCGAGCAAAGCGAAGCCCTACCTGGTGCTGCGCTCGTGGAACGAGTTCTCGTCGACGGACGAGCACGCCGCGGGCGGTGGCGCCTATACCCTCGAGCCCAACACGACGTTGCAAAAGTTCGATACGACGCCCGGCAACATGGACCCTTGGTACATGTTCAATTCGCTCAAAGCGAAAATGGCGACGGTCAAGTAGCACTCAGTGTGCTGCAGCACGTTGCTGCGGCGAGCCGCCAGTAATCCTGCACGGCCCGAAGTAGAGCCGTGTGCGATGAGCGATTTCGCGAGCTCCTCGAATGATTCGGGAGCTCGCCTAAAACGCGTCTCCCTTACTTGGGGCAGCTCGGTGTCGCCGGGCACGATCCCACGGCCGGCTTGGGCTGCGTTTGCGTGCAGTATGCAACATCCGTGAATGTATTCGTCGGCGTGAAGTCGACCTCGGTCCCGGTCCAAGCGCGTTCGAACCCGTTCGCCGCGCTTTTCGAGATGACGGTGTTCGTCACAAATGCAGAGCTCGGCTGCCCGAAGATCGCGATGGCAGCTTCGTTCGAGAGCTGATTGGAGCTCGGCGGTGTGCCACACGAGAAGCCGGTCGTCCCCGTGTCGGCGCCTGCGTATTCGACGCGGGCGTAGTCGATCTTGTTCTTCGCGCTCGGGACGCCGCGGAAATGGATTCCCGTCCAGTCACCTGCGGCAGGCAAGGCTTCGTTCGACGTGAAAGTGATCGGTTTTGCATTGGTTCCGATGGCGCTCAGCGCTCCGCGGGCGGCGACCGTCGTCATCGCTCGGTCGATGAAAAGTCCGCTCGTCGCCTTACCGAACTTCAACGTTACGCCGGGTTCAATCGTCAAAAGTGGCTGCGTGCCGTCCGGGCCTTGCACCGACATTTCGTTGAACGCGCCATCACCGCCGACGACGTAGGGGACGCCGCGATCGTGAATCGTCACGTCGGCATCGATGATGTCGTAGCTGCCGCTTCCCATGAGACGAATCGCATCGATGGTGTTGCCGGTATAGAGGCCCGTCGGAACGGTGCCGATCGCAGGGCCATTCACCTTGAGTGCCATGTCACCCGCACCCGAAACGGCGAGCTCGCTCGAATCGGCGGAGAAGGCTCCACGACCTTCGAGAACCGCGCCGTACTTTCCGGCGCCGCTGATGGTCACGTGAACGACCTTCGCGAGTGCCTGAATCGGTTTGTATTGGTCGCCGTAGAGATGAAGAGCGCCTCCACCGCGTGAATAGGTTCCGCCTCCGCCCACGAGAGCGACATATGCGAGGTCGGCCGTACCGAGCGAATTGACGAGCACGTGATTCCATCGTTCACCGGGGGTCGCGGTGGTGATCACGATCGGGCGCACTGCGGTTCCTACGGCGACGAGCTTTCCGCCGTCGCCTTCGATGCTCGTACCAATGGCAATGCCGCGGTCTTTGATCACTCGTACGACGGCGCACGGAGCAAGCGTCAGTGTCGCACCCTTGCGAACTCCGATATCGAAGGTGACATCGTGAAGACCCGCTCCCCACGTCTCGTCGGTGACGACGTCATTGCCGTGCGCGACCGGCGTCGTTCCGGTCGTGTCCGCGCAGGGAACCTCGTTCTGCATGTTGGAATCGAAGTCGCCGGCTTCGAGACTGACCCCGCTGTCGGGGGAGGGGGGCGCGTCCGTGGACGTCTCGCACGCGATGAAACCTGCAGTTCCGGCGAGCGCGAGGAGAGCGAAAGGGAGAGGGCGCAAAAGCGAAGATGTCATGCCGGGAATGTAGCATGCATGTCACGTCGCGCAGCTCACGTGCTAGCTTGCGCGCGTGCGCGTTTCATTGGTACTCGCGATCTCATGTGCGCTCTGCGCCAACTCTTCGAGCGCGCGCGCAGCAGATCCGACGCCGTTCGTCGTCGAGCTCGAACGCGACGTCGATTCCAGTGAATGTCCTTCGCGTGAGGACGTCGAACGAGAAGTAAGGGCGATGGCCGACAAGAGCGCGCTCGACGGCGCGGTGCTTCGCGTGCGCTTCGTGCGCGCGAAAGAAGGCTTCATTGCGCGCGTGCTCGCATCGGATTCGAGCGGCGCGCTCGCGATCGAGCGCGAGTATACGGGGCCAACCTGTGCGGGGCTCGCAAAGGCCGCGGAGGTCGTTGCCGCAATCGCGTTGCGTGAGACGCACGCGGTTCGCGAGGAGGCCGCCAAACGAGACGAAGCAAAGAAGCCAGCCACGGAGAGAGCCGTCGAGACCTCGAAAACTTCGGTCGTCGATGACGAGCCGAGTGTCGCTGCACCGCAGGTTCGTTCGGCCTTCAGTGCGAACTTCGTACTTCTTGCGGGCATACTTCCGAAGTTTGCTCCCGGGTTGGAAGTCGAAGCCCGCTTCCGGCTACGTCCGCATTGGTCGGTTGGGGGCTCGCTTTTCGCAATGCCCGATCAAGCGACCGCGAGTGATCGATTCGCGGCATCACTCTTCGGCGGGACCGTTGGGACTTGTCTCGAGACGACGGGTCGCGTGCGTCTCGGCGGTTGCGCACGGATCTGGCTCGCATGGTTTGCGGCATCGAGTCGCGTTCCGGGGATCACGAACCCGAGTGGGCACGTGTTCTTTGCGGCGAGCGTCGGCCCCAGCGCGCGGTTCTTGGTCGCCGGACCTCTCGAATTGGGCCTTGGGGCGGCCGCCATCGTGCCAATCGCACCGCTCGAGATCTTAACAAATGGTCAAAATATCGAGTTCAAACAACGGGCTATCGGATTGGATGCCCGTGCGACGATCGGCATGTCGTTTTTCTGAAGCGTGGAGCCTGGTCTCGGCACATTAACAGGGCCAACCGTGTCGACCGATATCCTCGAGCTCGCCTTCGATGAACCAGCCGAGCTCACGCTCGAAACGGTCCATCGCGAACAGGCGGACCTCGTCTGGAGGTCGCTGCAGCGGCTCGGCGTACGTTCCTCGGATCTCGAAGACCTCTTCCAAGAGACCTTCGTCGTCGTTCATCGAAAGCTGCGCTCGTTACAGAACCGCGAGGCGCTCCGCTCGTGGCTCTATTCGATCTGCGTTCGCGTCGCGCGCGCGCATCGCCGCCGCGCGTTCTTTCGAAGAGAAGTCTCCGTGGGCGAGTCTCCAGATGAAATGACGGCGGAGACAGATCCTGAAAAGGACGCCATCCACGCGCAAGGTCGCGCGCGTCTTCTCGCGATCCTGGACGAGATGGACATCGAACGACGCGCGGTATTCGTCATGTACGAGATCGACGAGATGCCTTGTGAGGATATCGCGACGATCGTCGGCATCCCGACGGGCACGGTTCACTCCCGTCTCTACGCCGCGCGCGCGGAGTTCGCCAAAGTGTTGTCGCGCCATCAGGCTCGCGATGCGCGAAGGAAGGTTTCATGAAGTCCCCACCACGTTGGAAAGACAGTCCGCACGCCGCCCCCGTCGGGGTTGCCGAATTGCTCTCGTCGGCGAAGGCGTCGCAAAGCATCGCCCCCGCGATTCAAGCGATGACCGCCAAGAAAGTGATCGCATTGAGCGCCGGCGCTTCGTCGGGAATCGCGGGACTCTCGACGATCGGGGGCGGTGGTCTCGCGTCGCTCGTCGGTGGAAAAATGCTGATGACGAGCGGCGCGATTCTCATCGGTGGTGCTGCGATCGTCGGCGCAACAAAAGTCGGCGCTTGGTCTCCGCGAGCCTCGGAGACGCGCGCCCCTTCGAGTAAGTCCGAGTTCCAAGTCCCTGCTCCGGCGGACGCCCCCGCAAAAGCGCCGACCGAAGAAGGTGCGACGGCAGCGCCGGTCGTTGCGGCCGATTCACGCGATGACACCCCAATGACGCTCAAGCCGAAAGCTCCCGTCAAGGCGGTGGTCGTCAGCGAGCCGGCACACGTCGACGTTTCTGAAGTCTCGCCGGCCAGCGAGTCGAGAGCGCCCGTAGTCGATACGATCGCAGAAGAAGCATCACTCATCGGCGAGGCGCGCAAGCAGCTCAAAGTCTCACCAGAGAGCGCAGGGCGGACGCTTGCCGAGCACCGCGCGCGATTTGCGAGTGGGCAGCTCGCGCGCGAACGAGAGCTTCTTTTCATCGAGGCCCTCGTTCGCATGGGACGCAAAGACGAATCCATTGCCGCGAGAGATCGCTTTCTCGCGAGCGAGACGTCGGCCAGCTATCGCGCGCGTGCGTTGGCGCTCGTCGAGTGAGTGAATTCTTAAAGCGTTTCGACGCGCAGACGTTTCTTCGAAGCGCGTGCGTGGCACCGAGCACTGCCTCGGTATGAATCTGCCAATCTTCTTGCTCGGAGCCTTCGGGCTCCAAGCCTCCGTCTCGCTCTCGGTCTCGACCGAACAGCTTGCGACGCGCGCCGACACGATCGCCGTCGTACGCCCGATGGAGCGAATTTCGCGATGGGAAGGCGATCGCATCGTCACCTATGTGCGCGTCGTCTCCAATCGTACGGTCGCGGGGGCGCCGCTTCCTGCCGAGGGAGCATGGGTGAAAACGCTCGGTGGTCGCGTGGGGGATCTTGCGCAGGTGGTCGAAGGAGAACCTTCTTTTCAAGGCGAGGCGCCGCGTCTCGCGTTCCTTGCCAAAGGCGCTGGGAAGTCGATGTTCGTCGTCGCGCGCGCTCAGGGCATCTATGCGCTCGTCGAAGCGAAGCCCAATGAATGGATGATTCGCGCCGCACAAGGAACGGGCGAACTTTTTGCTCCGTCGTCACTCCGCGGGCCACTCGTCATCGTCTCGGCGAGCCAAGAGCTCGCCAACAAGTCTTTCGAAGTCGTCTCCGTCAGTCTTCGTAACCTTTGGGGAGCTCATCATGTCACGCGCTAAGTTTGCTTCGATTGCTCTCGTCGCCGCCGTCGGCTTCTTCTCTTCGCGGCAAGCGAGCGCGTATTGCAATCGAACGACGGGGGGGATGGACACGGGATGCACTCCGTCCGCGGGGCAATGTTGCACGCTGGGCGCGCCGCTCTATTGGCCGAGCGACTGCACGTCGATAGGAGTGTCGACTGCCGCAAGCAATCAGGTCTCCCTCGCAAACGCCTTGCAGATGACGAAGAAGGCGTTCGTTACTTGGCAGGCCGCGTCTTGCGATAACGGTGTTCCGAGTCTCAATGTGGTCGTGACCTCGACGGCGACGACGCTTCCTAGTCCGCTTCAGCCTACATCGAGCGAGAACGTGCTCGTCTTCCGCGACGGCGCATGGCCGTATAACGATTCCAGCGACTCTCTCGCGCTGACGACGCTCACCTTCAATCCGACGACGGGCGCGATTCTGAATGGGGTGATCGAAATCAACTCGCACGATCACGTCTTCAGTGCGACCGCGCCACTGGCGGCTGACGGATTCGACTTGCAATCCGTTCTCACTCACGAAGCGGGACACTTTCTCGGGCTCGGACATTCTCCTTCATCGCCCTCGCTCGACGGTGAGGATACGGCGGAGCCGGTGATGGTCGCCGCGTATTCTCCGGGATCGACGCGGACTGTGTTGCGGGGCGACGACGTCGCTGCGATTTGCGCCCTCTATCCGCCCGAAGGAACGCGCAATTCCGCGGGCACCCTCGTCCCCGCGCTCGCGTGCAACCCGACGACGTATCAGGGGCAGCCTGACAGCAATGCGACGGTCGAGAGCTCATGCGATGTGAACTCCACGCCGACGAAAAGCCGCACGAGCGCGCTTTTCGCGCTTCCGCTGGCTGTCCTCGGCGCACTGCTCATCTCACGCCGCCGTCGCGCGAAGAGCTGAGGCGCACGCGCTCAGGTGCTCGCGCCGAGCATTCCTTGGGCGATCGCATCCATCAACGACTCGAAGCGTGCGTCGTCGAACTGCGAGCCGCTCGTGAGCCAGTCGTGGTGACGAAACTCGATGCGCTCTTCGGGGGTAACGTCGTTGTAGTGGCCGAGAACGTCGAGGTGATCGCCGAGCCCCGCCCAAACGACGCGTCCCCAGATTTGCGAGCGCAAGGGAACGCAGCCGTCGTTCGCATGGAGATCGGGCACGTAACCGAATGCGCGATGAAGGAAGCCGCCCGTCGTCTCGTCGAGGGGAGGCGCGTTGGTGTTTTCGGGTAGCTGCTTTTCGGCGAACACGTCGATGGACGCGCAGGGATAGCGGCGATCGAAGTCTGCGGTGACCGCGTGGAGCGCCGTGAAGATCGACAGCGAGAGGGCGCGCCACGGATGACCAATCGTTTCGATCCACTTCCGCGGCCCGGGCATCGGCGACATCGCGACGGTCGATTGATAAACGACATCTTTGCGATCGTCGAAGCCCGCGACGACGAGATCCATCGCCTCGGGGCTCAATTGCAGCATCGCGCCTTGATCTTCGAGGATTGCCTTCAGGTACTCGCGCACGTCGGGGCTGCGCGCATCGTCGATGAGTCGCACGATGCTGTCCGTTGCGCGATCGACGAAGGGGAGTCCGATGCTGCGATCGCCTTTTCCGATCACGTTGAGGAGCAAGCTCGCGAGGGCGAGGGGGCGCGCGCCGATCGAGAGCCCAACGACGGTGAACGCCGACATCAGATACAGCGCCTGCTGGCCGCGTGTCGTCGCGAAGAAGGTCGCGAGAGGCGTGCCGAAGTGGGGTGTATTCATCGTCGTCACGCTCTTGAGGCGTGAGAGCCATCCGCTCGTTTCGGGATTCAAGAATCTCGCGGCGGGGGAGGCGACGAGGCGTGCATCGAGTCCGCCCGTGGAGTGCCCGATGAGATGAATCGGCCCGTCACCGTCTGCGGTCTCTGAAACGAGCTGCGCGAGCTTCGCCGATCTCCGCCGGACCGAGGCGGTCGGGAGTACCCCGGACACATGGGGCACGAACCCTTGACCTGCCTTGCGGAATCGCGCTTCGAGCGCGCGCTCGACGTGCACGAAGTAGTCGTAAGAGGCGAGGCGCGTGAATCCGAACATCCCCGGCGAGAAATAGACGTGGTGAATCACTCCACGACCTTAGGGAAGTTCGTGCGCTGCGTCACCCTCGGCAGAACCTGGCCCGGAACGCTCCGCCTTTACGCGATCTTTACGGATGCGGACCTCATTCTTATTCGACTCGAACACGCGGCGCCTTAGAGTCGAGGATGTGGATCGTATGCACGGGAGAAGCCGATGAAGAAGACGACGAAGTCTAACGAAGTCGAACTGAAAGAAGCAGAGGTCGAACACTGGGCGCTCGTGCTGCATCCCGATGGCATCGTCGAGTCCGTCGAAGGAGGCGCGCCGACCACATGGATCGGTCGCGTGCTCACGGAAGAAGCGGAGGCGCCCAAGTTGCTTCGCGATGCGGCACGCCTCCTGATGCAGGGATCCCGATCATTCGTCACGTCGTCCTATTTGCGCCGCCAGAAGGTGCGCAGCGTCGATCACGACAAGCCGATCGAGGTCGAGTTGATTCTCGTGGAAGCGCTTCCGCTGCGGCGCTCTCCGACGCGCGTGGGGGAGCTCATCATGCGCACCCTCGAGTCGTTCGTGTCGCAGGCGACCGCATGCGACGTCGACCTCCGCGTCGAGCATTCTGTCGCATCACCACCTGCGCTGATCGTCGACGGCGAGAAGATCGCATGGGCCCTCGCGACGCTCGTCGGCAACGCGCTTCGCTATGTCGAAAGCAAGAAGTCGGGGAAGGGCCACGTTGTCGTTCGCGTCGATTGGGACGAAGCGACGACGGAGCTCGTGATCGCGGTGAAAGACAACGGCCCGGGCATGCCGCCAGATCGAGCTCGCTGGCTCTTCGGTCGCGATCCCATGACGGGTCAATCGGCTGGTCTTGCGCTTCTGATGGTTCAGGATGTGGTCGCCGCGCACCGCGGCACGATTGCCGCCGAGAGCTCGCTCGGCCACGGGACGACGTTCACGCTGCGCTTCAAAAGCCTGACGACGGCCTAGCGGACGCGCTTCTTGGCGACACGCGCGACCTTTTTCTTCTTCGCGGTCGAAACCTTGGTCGCTGCTTTCTTCGCCGTCTTCTTCTTTGCGGCCTCGGAGAGGGCCTTTGCTGCCCAGTAGGTTGCCGTCTCTTCTCCGCGAAGCTTGGCGATTTGGGCGATTAGCTTCTTGGGGAGGGGCTCGTCGAGCGGAAAGCGGATCGTCCCCTTGTGCATCTCATAAGCCGCGAGCTCTTTGCCGAGCTTCGCCGGGACGAGCTTGCCCACGGGATAGATCGCGAAGTGATGCTTCCAGCCGGCGAAGAAGATCGCGACGTGGCCATCGAGCTTCAACGCGGGGATTGAATACGAGATCGTCTCTTCGGATTTGGGGAGCGCCTTTCGCAAGATCTTGCGGACCTCTTGAAGAACGCGTCGTGACTCCGCGGGTTGCTCTTTCAGATAGGCGTCGATCGTCTCGAACGTCGTTTTTACCATGTTGTCGTGCCCCTTCTATAAGTGGTTGCTCAAGCGTGCGCGAGAATGTTCACGAGCTTTCCGAACGGGTCTCGCACGAAAAATCGCCGGACGCCCCACGGCTCGTCGACGGGGCCGTACTCGATCGCGATCTTCGCCTTCTTCATTCGCGTCAACGCCTCTTCGAGATCGTCGACTTCGATGGATAGATCAGGAACGGGCGTGCCAGACCCTCCTTCACTCGCGAAGCTGATCTGAACGGCGGCCCTCGCTTCGCTCCCGTAGGTCGCGATCCATCCTTGATCCATGAGGACTTCGAGGCCGAGGATTTTACCGTAGAAAACTTTTGCGTCTTTTACGTTCGCCGTTGGGATGTTGGTGACGATGCGCTTCACCTTCATGGTGCGACGTTAGGTGGGCGCGCCTCACTGCGTCAACGCCGATTGCCGCTTCGTCGACGCACGAAGGAATGCACGGTAAGATCCTCGCCCAATGAAGCTTTTTTCCAAGATCGAAGAGCTCGCGTCTTCGCACGGCAAGGTCGCTCCCGGTTCCGGTCTCGCGAGCGGCATCGTCGCACTCGTGCTTTCGGTCTTGGCGCTTCTTGGCGTGCTCGCCTTTCGCTTCCCGGCCTACCTCACGACGCCGCAGCTTCGTCAGGTCTACGACGTCGAGCTTCTTCGCAAGATCATGCTTGGCGGAATGATCCTCGCGGGCACCATCAGCGTGCTCAACATGATCTTCGGGCGCGTCAAATGGATCTCGTTCACGTCGTTTCTCGTGCTCACGCTCGCCGAGCTTCTCGGAGGTCCATCGGTCCCCGTCGGAGACTTTCCTGATCACACGCCTTATCTCGGCATCGACTGGCTCATCCTCGACCTTCTCGGCTCGGCACTCCTCTTCATCTTCATCGAGAAGCTCTTCGGTCTGAAAAAAGAGCAGCCCGTGTTTCGCCCCGAATGGCAGAACGACTTTCATCACTTCGCGTTCAATCATCTCTTCGTCGGCATCGTCTTCATGACGACGAACCACGCGGTTAACAATGGCCTGGCGTGGGCGGTGAACGCGAACGTACAGCACTGGATTCAGGGCCTGCCCTTCCTCGTAGAGCTCTTCTTGCTGCTCTTCGTCGCAGACTTCGCGCAGTACTGGACGCATCGCGCCTACCATGAGATCCCGGTGCTCTGGCGCCTGCACTCGGTGCACCACAGCGCGAAGCACATGGATTGGATGGCGGGCTCACGCCAGCACTTCGTGGAGCTCTTGATCACACGCGTCTGCGTCTTCGCGCCCGTGTTCTTGCTCGGCTTCTCGAAAGCGTCCATCGACGCGTACGTGATCATCGTGGGCTTCCAGGCCGTCTTCAATCACGCGAACGTCAGCGTGCGCCTAGGACCTCTTTCGTACATCGTCGTCACGCCGAACTTTCATCACTGGCATCACGCACAAGATCGCGAAGCGATCGACCGCAACTACGCCGCGCACTTCGCCTTCATCGATCACATGTTCGGCACAGCCGTTCAGGCGGATCGCAAGTGGCCGGATCAATACGGAGTCGTCGGCGACTACATGCCGCTCGGCTTCGTGAAGCAGCAAGCGTTTCCGTTCTCGAAGGAAGCGTCGAAGCACGATCCGACGCCGGTGAAGAAGGGCGAGAGCTGAGTCGATCTAGGTCGACGGGCGCGAATGAGGCGCTGATGTGTGGAGATCTCGTACGCGATCGAAACGCAGCGGTGGCACATGTTGGCGCGAGGAGAACCGCCGTGCGTCTCCTCGCATCGTCGAGACTCATTGACCTTTCTTCGCGGTGGCGTAGGGCACGGCAACTGCATATCTTTCGAGCATGAGGGGAAACATGCTGCGGTTCGTAGTATCGGCGACGGTCTTAGCGGCCACCGGGACGTTCGTCGCGTGCGGCGGCGAGTCGGACGCGGAGCCGGAGAATGCTCGAGACGACGCGGGATGCGTTGGACCTTCGTGCAATGCCCAAGATTCGGGCCGAGAAAATTGCCTCGTCGAACCTGCATGCGGCGAAGGTGACTTGCAGATCTGGAGCGGGACGGAAGAATGCACCTCCCATTGCTACAACGTCGAGGAGTGCGGTGCGGTTGCTCGCTGTCAGGGATTCGAGCGCGGTATCTTGCCCGACGGAAGCCTAACCGTAGAAGCTACGATCACTGGCGGCTTCGGTCCGACTGCGCCTGCGGGATCGGAGTGTGGCGTCGGCGAGAGGAAGTTCTCCTTGGAGCGAGACCGGCTCACAGCCGAACGCTGCGATATCTCGCAAACTCCTTACCTAGTAGAAACACGAACGCGAGTGCTCGGCCAGAAAGACGTCTACCGAGTCGGTACGACGCTCGCCGCGCTCAAGCAGGGCTCTGGTGCCTGTGGCGCCGACAAGCCATTCATGAGCATCAAGGTCGCGGGAAGTTCGTCCGTGAGTTCACCGATCGTCCTTGTCGACTCGTTCTACGCCTGTAGCAAGGACCCCGACGTCTACTACGTCGACGACATCGACGCTGCCTTCGCGGTGTTCAACGAGCTCGCCTATGGCTCGAGCCCGTGAAGAGGTCAGAGCTGAGATCGAGCTGGCGCCAGCGAGTTGCGTGATTGGTCGAAGCGGCGCAATCTTGTGCGATGGGGAACAACTTGCGACTTTGCCTCGCGGGCGCACTGATGCTTCTGGCGTGCGGAGGAATGTCGGCGGTGGACACTGCAAAGAAGCCCAGCGCAGACGATGCAGACGCGTCATCGGACGCTTCGAGCCCAAACGAACAGGCCTGTAATCTCGTGGCGTTTTTCTGCTCTGAGGGCGACCTCAACGTCCCGGACGCCGCCGCGTGTACGCAGCCGCATTGTTACGCTCTTCCAGACGATCCCTGCCTGGATTGGGGATGGTGTTCGGGCCCAGAGCATGGGCTACTTCCCCCGGGCAAGCTCCGATTCGAAGCATCGAGTGTCGGCGGATTCGGGCCAAGCGCCCCCGCAGGGTCCGAATGCACTCTCGGCGAGAAGATTTTTCACTATGAAGACTTCGTTCTCGACTTCAAACGCTGCAACGCGTCCGTGTCTCCGTACGTCTTCGAAAAGGGCAAGCGGAGCCTGAATAAACACCAGGAGCTCAACATTCTCTACACGGCCGTCGCGGCGCTCGAGAAGACCTCGAATCCGAGCTGCGGCGCCGACAAGCCTCTCGTCACCATCAAGGCGGCGCGCCATCCAACGAGTTCGGAGGACCCGGATGCCAGCGTCCTCTCCGTCACCCTCGTCGACTCGTTTTACGCATGCAACGACGATCCCGGCGTCATTTACGTCGACGGGATCGATGCTGCCTTCGCGGTGTTCAACGAGCTCGCCTATGGCGCGAGCCCGTGAACACTTCGTTGGTTATGCGCTGACGCTCAGTTGAACGTGCCCGTCGTATCCAAGCCGAACGCCTTCCATTGCGCGGCCGTCTTGGCTGCGTTCTGCCAGTAGAAGGATGCCGCGCCAGAGGACGGCAGCGTGTACTTGTTGGCCGTGAACACGATGTTCTTCGTGTAGACGTCGTAGCCGGAGGGGCCTTGGTTCTTGACGCCCGTCACGCCCGCCCCCGCAGTGATGATGTTGTCGTGAACGTTGATGTTCGCCATGTTGCTGATGATGATCTCGCTCGTGCGCGGTGAGCGCGAGGTCTGGAGAAGCGCGATCGGGTTCGAGTTCCCGCGGATGGTGTTGCGCGCGATCTCGACGTTGGGACTCGTGTTGACCATGATGCCGCCCGAGCAGCCGATCGACTTGCAGCCGACGTGGCCGCGCGCCGTCGAATCACCGAGTCCGTTTCCGATGACGAGGTTGTCGAGAATCTTCGCGCCGTTCGAGACTTCGAAGAGGATGCCGCTCGAGAAATTGTTCTCGACGTCGTTGTTCTGAATGATCGCGTCGTTGCCGTTGTCGTCGAGCCAGATGCCGTGGTTGAGGTTGTCGTTCGTCTTGTTCCACGTGATCGTCGCCTTCTTGAAGAGGTCGAGCTTGATGCGGCCCGAAGCGCCGTCGATGCGCCAGAAGCCGTCGATGTTGTTGTGGTTGATGTCGTTGTGATCGATGAGCGCGCCCGTGTTCTGGCCGATCGACGCCCCTTGCTGACCGTTGTCATGGAGGCGATTGTATTTCATCGTGAAGTTCGAACCCCAGCTCGCGAGGCCCGCGCCGTGGTTGTTGTACGACTCACAATTGCGAACGGTGACGTTGTTCGTCTGCTTCGTCACTTCGATCGCTCCGCGATCCATCGCATGCGAGAAGTGCTTCACCGTGAGGCCTTCGAGGATGACGTCGTTGGTCGTGACGCGAATCGCGGCATCGCTCTTCGTCATCTCGACGGTCTTCCCCGAGGGATTGCTGCCGAGCCACACGCTCTTCGAGCCGTAGTCGATGTAGAACTTGCCGGCGCCGAGCTCGCCCGTCGAAGTGACGCGCGTTTGCGGCACGCCATCGAGGAAGACGTCTTCTTGGTACGAGCACGGATGTTTCACGTCGTCTTCGCACCAGCGCTCGGCCGATGCCTGCGAGCCGCTCGAGGGGAGAGCCACGTTCGAGACGACGAAGTTGCTGCCCGAAGCGCCGAAGCCCGAGAGCACGATCGAGCCCTTGAGAATGGTGCCTGCCGATCCGTGAAGCGTCTGTCCTTGCTTCGGAGCGAGGGCGGTCGTGATGTTGTAGGTTCCGGCGGCGAAGCAGATGTACGCGGCGTTGCCTGCAGCGTTGAGCACGCTTTGGACGGCCGAGCTCGTCATCGAGGGCGTAACGGTGTGCGCCGTATTCGCGCACGCGCTTCCGACGGCTGCGCTACCGGCGCCGTAGTTGCTTGCAGGAGGGGGAGGGGGCGGCGGCGCTGTGGGCGTCGTGTACGTCACGTTGAGCTTCACGCGCGATGCGGCGGTCGTCGCTTCGCTCGATGCGAACTCGAGACCGTCCCAGTTGGCGGCGTTGTCGAGCGCAACGCCGAAGTTCGTCGCAGGGTTTGCGATCCACGCTTTGACCTGCGCGACGCCGTCGGCGTTGAGCGCGAGCGTGTACTTGCCCGTGGCGGACGTCGTGATCGTACCGAGAGAGGTCGACGAACGGTCGTTGGCTCCGCGTGCTCCGGGGCTTTGCCAGGCTTGTCCGCTCGCCGCTTGATTCCACGTGGCCTGCGATTCCGAAAAGGCGCGCTTCAGCGCATAGACGTAATAGACGCCCGTCGACGATGCGTTCGAGAGGTTGAGCTCGATGGAAGCGGCGGACACGGTGCTTCCCGTCGGGATCGACGACAGTTCGAAACGCAGCAGGCTGAGGAGATTGCGACGTGTTCCGGCGGGCTCGTCGCCGTCGATGCGGAGCGACGCGCCGCTCCCGAAGTTCGTGTTTGGGTTGCTCTGATCGAGGATCGTGTCGGTCGTTCCGGCGTAGCTCGCGGAAGGGCTGACGCCGTTTTGGAAGCTGCCTGTTGCCGTGAGGTTGTCCTCGTCTTCGCCGACGGAATCATCGCTGTCGTCACTGTCGTCGGGAGCGCACGCCGAGCCGAGCATGAGCGCGCCGAGCGCGACCACCGAAGACGCAAAGCGGAACGTGCGGGCCGAATGGAGAAGCGAGATGCGGTCGTCTTTCGAGAGCTGGGACATTTGGATGACTCCTGTCGAGGGACGCATCGTTGCGACACGCGCCATGAAGTCCCCTAGAGCAACCACCGTGCCGCCATCTTCACCACCGATCCCGATCGCGAAAAGGCCGGTTTTATAAGCGTCGCGTCGATTGGGGTTGATGTAGGCGAATTTGCCGACGCGAACGAAGCGGTGTCGCACGGAAATTACGACGAGGGACACGGATGTCCCAAAGAGGGCGCGCTGTCTCTCTATCGAATCCTTCGGAGAAGACGTGCGCCGATGGAGCTCAGGCGGCGCGCATCATCGGCTGAATCGATTCGATCGACCCTAGCTTGCGCGACGTGCGACGGAACGTGCCAGGTGCGACCCCAAAGAGGCGCTTGAAGGCTTTGGCGAAGGCGAACTCCGAGATGTAACCCACCTTCTCGGCGACTCCTGCGAGCGCGAGATGACCGTTCACGAGCTCTGCCGTCGCGATGCTCAATCGATGCTCGGTGAGCCAGCGAAGCGGCGGCACGCCCTTCGTCTCGGTGAAGCGCTTGGCAAAGACGGCGCGCGACATGCCTACGAGGCGCGCGAGTTCTTGCACCGTCCAGCGGCGCTTGGGGTCAGCTTTCATTGCCACGATGGCGCGCTCGATGCGCAAGTCCTTCAGCTTCACTCTTCAACGATGGCGCGACTTTCGGCCTACGTCCATCGAAACACTCGCTCGAAGGAGCGATTCGAGACGATCGGACATGTCTTCGAGGGCCGCGGACATGGAGGCCGCGCTTCAGCGAATCCATGCTCTCGCCACGATGCCAGAACCCAAAGACGACGAAGCCAATGTCTCCCTCCCCGATAGCGCGTTTCTCGATCGCGCCGCCGACGCGCTTTTCTCGAGCCGCACCATTCTCGTCTTCG
>JAHFDV010000672.1 GCA_023248815.1 Myxococcales bacterium | reverse complement strand
CACGATGCCGAGAGCGTGCGCCTCCGCTAGCGCTTCGATCGCCTGGAGAACGTAATCGACGGCTTCTGGAACGGCCAGACGACCGTCTTCGAAGACGCGTTGATCGAGGTCGCGCCCTTCGAGGTACTCCATGACCATGTACGGAGTGCCGTCTTCGAGCTTGGCGACATCGAGCACGCGAACGACATGCTCACTGCGGATCTTGATGACCGCGCGCCCTTCGCGCAGAAAGCGCTCGATCAACTCAGCGCGGTGTTCCGACGCCTGGTCGAGGATGTCGGGGCGCATGAACTTGATTGCGACGAGCTCGTCGAGCTCGACGTGATGCGCGGCCACGACGAGGCCCATGCCTCCTTCGGCGATGTGACGCTCGATGCGATATTTTCCTGCGACGGTGTCGCCGACTTTCGGCAGACGGTCTTGGGAAGCAAACTTTTGTTCAGTGAGATCGGTCACGTAACTCCGAAAGAAAAGCGAGGCGGCTTAGTATCGATGATTATCCGGGGGGAGCACGGCCACGGCAAGGAACATTCCGACCGCACACTTCAACCTGCATTCGCACACACGACCTCGAAACGACGCGAGAGCGCGTCTTGCGGTTGGACGAATTAACGAGAGAAACGATTCGCCGAAAGGTGCGTTGGTGCACTCTCGCTTGGAGGAAGCGCATGCCAACGCGTGAAAAGGCAGTCCTTTTTGGTGGCGATGCGCCGCTTGCGCACATTAGAACTCGCCCATGCGAAAACGAGCCGCGGCTTCGTTCGGGCCCTTTCTCTCGGTGGTGGCGCTTTCTGTCATGGGAGCGTGTAGCCAGCCCGCGAGCAAAGATCCCGCTCCTCTTTCCTCTGGGTCGACGTCCGCAGACGCCTCTGTGTCGACGTCTGCAGAGGCCGAGGCCTTCATCAACAAGGTCGAGACGGACCTTCACGGCCTCTGGGTCGCGCGCGATCAAGCGGGTTGGATTCAGCAGAACTTCATCACGGACGACACCGACGCCGTCAGCGCGCGCGCCGAAGAGGCTACGGCCGAGTACATCACGCGTGCGATCAAAGACGCCGAGCGTTTCCGCGGACTCCAGCTCGCGGCACCGCTGCAGCGCAAGTTCGAGCTGCTCCGCCTTGCACAGGGAGTGCCCGCGCCCTCCGACGCGAAGGAGCGCGGCGAGCTCGCCGAAGTCGAAGTCTGGATGTCTGGGACGTACGGGAAGGGCAAGTACTGTCCGCCGAAGTTGAAGGGGAAGTGTCTCACGCTCGGTGATCTCGACAAGACGATGAGCACGAGTCGCAACTACGACGAGCTCCTCGAAGCCTGGAACGGCTGGCACAAAATCTCGCCGCCGATGCGTGAGAAGTACACGCGTTATGTCGACCTCGGTAACAAGGGCGCCCGCGAGATCGGCTTCGCCGACATGGGCGCGCTCTGGCGCTCTGGTTACGACATGCCCCCGGAAGCATTCGAAGCGGATCTCGAGCGCCTCTGGCAACAGGTGAAGCCGCTCTACGACGAGCTGCACTGCTACGTGCGCGCCAAGCTCGTGAAGAAATACGGCAAAGAAAAGGTGCCCGAGAAGGGACCGATTCCCGCGCATCTCCTCGGCAACATGTGGGCGCAAGAATGGCAGAGCATCTACGATCTCGTCGCGCCATATCCCGGCGAAGCTTCGCTCGACGTCACCAAAAAGCTCGAAGCGCGTTTCAAAGCGAAGAAGCTCGACGAGACGGCGACCGCCAAAGAGATGGTGAAGCTCGGAGAGGGCTTCTTCACCTCACTCGGCTTCGACGCACTGCCGTCCACGTTCTGGGAACGTTCGCTCTTCGTGAAGCCGAAGGATCGCGAAGTCGTGTGTCACGCGAGCGCGTGGGATGCGACGTGGAGCAACGATCTCCGCATCAAGATGTGCATCACGCCGACGGAGGACGAGCTCATCACGATTCACCACGAGCTCGGCCACGACTACTACTTCCACGAGTACTACAAGCTTCCCGTGCTCTTCCAACAGGGCGCGAACGACGGCTTTCACGAAGGCATCGGCGACACGTTGGCTCTCAGCGTCACGCCCGCGTACTTGAAGCAGATCGGCCTCCTGGATTCTGCGCCCACCAACGAAAAGGCGCGCATCAATCAGCAGATGAAGCAGGCGCTCGACAAGGTCGCCTTTCTTCCGTTCGGACTCCTCATCGACAAGTGGCGCTGGGACGTCTTCAGCGGAAAGACTCCGAAGGACAAGTACAACGAAGCGTGGTGGGCGCTCCGCACGAAGTACCAAGGTGTTGCGGCTCCTTCGGCGCGTTCCGAAAGCGACTTCGATCCGGGCGCGAAGTATCACGTTCCGGGAAGCACGCCGTACATCCGCTACTTTCTCGCGCGCATCTATCAGTTCCAGTTTCATCGCGCGCTTTGCAAAGCGGCAGGACAGAACGGTCCGCTCGACGCGTGCTCGATCTATGGAAACAAGAGCGCCGGCGAAAAGCTGAAGGCGATGCTCGCGATGGGCGCGTCGAAGCCGTGGCCCGAAGCGATGAAGGCGATCTCGGGAGAAGCTCAGGGGGATGCATCGGCGATGGTCGAGTACTTCGCGCCGCTCACGGCCTATCTGAAGCAACAGAACAAATCCCAACAGTGCGGGTGGTAACGAAAACATGACGCGCCGAACGATCGCCATTATCGTCGTCATCGCCGGAGTGCTCGGAGCGGCGTTCGCGCTCGTCTCGACGCTCGATTTTGCAGCCCATC
>JAHFDV010000671.1 GCA_023248815.1 Myxococcales bacterium | reverse complement strand
AGTCCATCCAATCCATCGTGTGATAGACGCTGCTGTTGAGCTTCTCGTCGATGTCTTTGGCGATGCGATGCGTGTGGTTGATGTCGTCGACTTTCATCTCGACGCCGGTCACGCTGTCGCCCTGCTCGTAGAAGGCCTGCGCTTCGTAGAGATCCGTATAGACGAGCTTCGCGTCGTACTGCTCGAACCCGGCTTCGAAGACGGCGGTGATGCGAAATTGCTTCGCGATGGGGGCGCGGATCCCCGAGGACCCGAAGCTTACGCCGATCGTCGGAGATGAGATCTGGAGGCAATCGCCGAGGTGCGCGTCCAGCTGATGAAGAAGAGCGCGACCCACGGCGACGCTGGGGATGGAGCCATCCGCCTTGCACGCGTCGCCGTCGCTCTCCGTAGGAAGAACGTCGTCGTCGGGAAGAACGCTTTGAAAGCCTCCATTGGGCGTGACGATCCCGAGCGGATCGCCGGGGCGATGACCCGCTTCGATGGTGTTGGGATCGGTGCCAACCTTGGGATCGTTCCCGAGCTTGTCGCGTTCGACCGCGCGGCGAATGGCTTCGTCGAGCGTGAGCGCGGGAGTCGCTTCGAATTTTTTCGGCTCGGCGCGCTCGGGCGGTTTGGCTCCGGGTTTTCGCAACGTCGAGAGCGTTCCTTCGACGATGTCCTTCGGGAGATCGAGCACGGAACCCACGCGGTCGGGATCGACTCCCTTGAGGAGGACGCCGGTCGCGGTGCGCACGCCATGCGTGATCATCATTGGATTGATGATGAATGGCGCGACTCCTTTCACGCCGGGGACGGTCGCGACTTTGTCCATCACCTCGCGATACTCGCGAAAGTCGATCGCGTATTTCAGTACGAGGACGTGAGCGTTCACCCCGAGCACTTTTTCGCGAAACTGCGCTTCGAAGCCTCCCGTGACGCTCATGACGACAGAGAGCGCGGCAACTCCGAGGGTCACGCCGAGCGTGGCGAATACGGTTCCGACACTAGCGGTCGCGCCCTTCTTCGATGCGAGATAGCGAATCGCCAGCATCGTTGCGTAACGAAGCTCGGTCCAGCCGAGGTGACGCGAGAAAAGACGAGCGAGAGCCATCAGTAGGTCGCTGTCATAGTCGAAACAATGCCGCGCGAATACGCCCTGCTCCAGCCGCCTCCTTGCGCTCTCGAGAGAGGAGGGGGACGCCCTTGCACCGAAATGAGTTGCATTTAAGAGACGTTAAGAAAGAGGTGGCACAAGGTGAGAGTGGTGTCATAACTGCGCACATCATGGCTCGACCTACTCTCCGGTTTCTCTTGCCGTCCCTCCTCACCTTGCTCGCGCCGATGGCGTGCAGCACCGCCACCGAGGAGGTCGAGGGCGACGAAGGCGCGTACAGCGAGAACTCGGACGACGCTCGCGCACTACTCTTCTTCGTGAACGCTTCCGAAGTCGATGCGACGACTCTCGGCAAGGCGAAGGTCAACAAGGCGACCTCCGCCGCCATCATCGCTCACCGCAACGGTGCCGACGGAAAGTTCGGAACACGTGATGACGACGCCTTCGACACGGTGAAAGAGCTCGACGCAATCTCAGGTGTCGGCCCCGCGACAATCACGTCTCTCATCAAGTATGCGCTCGCCAATGGTTACGGCGACAAGGCGCCGCGCGTCGACGTTCTCTTCTCGCCGCAAGCCGCCGAAGAGAGCCATCTTCCACGAATCGCGAGCATGATCGATCGCGCCAAGAGCAGCGTCGACGTCGCGATCTATTCGTTTTCCAATGCCGACATCAAGACGGCGCTCATCGCGGCCGCCAAACGCGGCGTGAAGGTGCGAATGGTGTTCGAGACTGCGGGCGAAGACAAATCGATCATCGGCCCCGGACGCGCAACATCGAAGTCTGGAGCCCTCGAATCAGCCGGCATCGACGTTCGCTACGTGAACAAAATCATGCATCACAAGTTCGTGATCGTGGACGGACCGAAGGACGATCTCGCGCTCGCGACGACCGCAAAAGTCGCCTCGGGCAGCGCCAATTGGTCGGACAGCGCGGGAACGAAATACGACGAGAACACGCTCTTCTTGAACGGTTACCCCGAAGTCACGCTTCGCTTGCAGCGCGACTTCAACGTCCTCTGGGACAACTCGCGCGACTTCGCGCTCGAGACGCCGATTCCTTTCGTAGCTTCGAAGCTCAAGATCGACGACGCGACGATCAAGCGAGTCGACAACCCCAACATCGACGCGTTTTTCACTTCGTCGAACTTCTCCGTCAAGAACACGACGTTCACGACGACGGGCGCCAATACGATCGCCGATGCCATCGTCGCGCAGGTCAAGAACGCGAAGAAATCGATTCACATCGCTTCAGGACATCTTCGCTCGCGTCCCGTTGCCGAGGCGCTCATTGCCAAGGCGAAGTCTGCCCCCAACGTCGACATCAAGTTGTATCTCGACGCGCAGGAATACGTTTCTTCTTACGCGGACGCCAACCAAGAGACCGATCTCAAGAAATGCCTCGCGGCCGCTGTCACCGAGGACGACAAGCTCGAGTGCACGGATAGCGGCTACCTCTACGGGCGCCAGGTCGGCGAGTCTGGCGCCGACGTTCGCTACAAGTTCTACTCGTACCGCTGGAACGCTGCGACGGCGCTCCAGATGCACAACAAGTACTTCCTCTTCGACGGCGAGACGCTTCTCACGGGAAGCTACAACCTCTCCGACAACGCAGAGCATGAGACGTTCGAAAACATGCTC
>JAHFDV010000039.1:16307-21494 GCA_023248815.1 Myxococcales bacterium | reverse complement strand
CGAACACGAAGGCAACGCGGACGCGCGAAGCGCCAGCAAGTGCAGCTCCTACCCGCATGGTGAGGGCGTCGCGGTCCATCTCGTCAGTCTAACAAGAATCGGCAGAACGTGCCCGACGTGCCCTGTGCCGGCATATCGCCACCCGTCGGCTGATCTCGAGATGGAACCCGAATGGACGCGGGGGTCAGGGAAGCGACTGAAAGCTCACCCCGCGGGCGCGTCGCCGGAGAACGAGAGGAGACGCCCATCAGGCAAGGGTGGATCGCCGATGGCCCGCTACTCGCCGACGTTCTTAAACCAAGCTAAACACCGAGCTAGATCAAATCTGAGTCTTGATGCCCACATGCGAGTACATGTGTGTGTGGACCGCATCTTGCTCAGCGGCAAGCATGAACACCTTGCGACTCCTCGTTGCCACCAGCCTTTTCGCAGCCAGCTCGGCATGCACCGAAAATGTCTCTACGGCGGAGTCGGACGACGCCTACTCAGCACCGTCGAAGCCCACGTACTCTTTGAAGCTCACGGGCCGTGTGTACGAGAACGACTACGCCAAAGTCCTCGTGACCAAAACGGGACGCACCGTCGCCATCTGGAGCCAGCAGCGCGACAAGCAGTCGCCCGGCGCATACGGCCCAACCTATCGCTACGACATTGTCGTCGCCTCGGTCTCGCCCGCTGGCAAAATCGAATGGACCAAGAAGCTCGACTCAGGGAACTACGACTTCACGGCAGCGATCGATCCCGAAGGCAACGTATATGTGTCGAAGGGAACCGGCGAAGATCTGCTTTCATTGGATACAAGGGGAGAGGTTCGCTGGCAGCACGACGAGCCCCACGGAGAAGTCAGTATTGGAGGCGATGATCGGCTCTACGTCGCTGCTGGGCATCCGGGAAGCGTGGCCGTCGTCGCGTACTCACTGGCGGGAGAGAAGGTATGGGAAGATGCCATCACTTGGGGAGACGGGGCCTATCACAGCTTCAGCTGGAGTGTAGGAGCCGACGGAGTGGCGCTGTCGGACGCCCCTCATAACGTCATTCGTCTTCTCGACAAAAACGGGAAGACGCGTTGGAGCTACCCCGCGACGAATGGTCGACACCTCGGCAGCGTTCTCCTCGCGAGTGACGGCAAGGTGCTCGCTCAAGTCGGGAAAGACTATGCCAGTACCAGTTTTGTTCTCCTCGACAAGTCCGGCAAGTTGATTTCGGAGCGTCCGTCGGAGAATTGGTTCAGAGATCTCTATGACCTCGGCTCCGGAAAGTTTCTATCGCTGGGTGGCGGTGGCAGCGCGCTCGTCGACAAGAATGGCAGCACGGACCTGGACTATTTTGCGGGCGCCAGCCCCGACAGTCTAAGGACGTTCTCCGCGAATCCGAAAGTCATCGCTAAGCGCGGAGGAGACGGCAACCTATGCATCGCGGATCCGAAAACGATCCCCGAAGAAACCTGTTTCGCTTCTGGATTGAAGGAGACGGTCGCGGTGGCGACGAGCGACAAACGAGTCTCTCAGCTCACCACGAAGTGCGATGCCGTTTCATATTCTTCGTGCGAAAAGAAGGATGCGATTTTGCTGACACACTACGCGTTGCGATAAGTACGCGAGCTCACGAATAGGCGGCTGCAGGAGCCGCCACGGAAGAGGAGAGGCCCGACAAAACACGACGGGCCTCGAACGCCCTTGCCGAAAGTTTTTCGCGCGTGCTGCTAGGTGTGATGGCTATTCACCCTCACGCGCGCGGAAGACTCTAAAATCTTGGGGCAAAAGGTTCATCGAGCGAGCCTTTTTGGAGTAAAGATCCCCTCACAGAGGGCCCTCCAATATGGCAGCGAAAACCAGCGTCCGTAGCGAATCTCAGAAAGTCCGCCGCGTCATCGTAGTCGGCGGCGGTCTCGCCGGACTCATGACCGTCATCAAGCTTTGCGAAGCGGGTGTTCCGGTCGATCTCTTCTCACTCGTTCCCGTGAAACGTTCGCACTCGGTCTGTGCGCAAGGCGGCATCAACGCGAGCGTCAACACCAAGGGCGAAGGCGACTCGCCGCAAATTCACCTCGAAGAGACGGTGTATGGCGGCGACTTCCTCGCGAATCAGCCCCCCGTGAAGGGCATGGCCGACGCGGCGCCCGGTATCGTCTTCATGCTCGACCGCATGGGAGTGCCGTTCAATCGCACGCCCGAAGGTCTTCTCGATTTCCGTCGCTTCGGCGGCACGCTCTTTCACCGCACGGCCTTCGCCGGCGCGACGACGGGCCAGCAGCTTCTCTACGCGCTCGACGAGCAAGTGCGTCGTTGGGAGACGCAAGACGTCGAAGACGAAAAGGGCATCGTCGTCAAAGGCGAGAAGATGGTCCGCAAGATGGAGTTCTGGGACTTCCTCTCGGTCGTCCAAGACGAAAATGGCGCCGCGCGCGGTATCGTGGCGCAAGACATCAAGTCGATGGAGATCGAAGCCTTCCCCGGCGACGCGGTCTGTCTCGCGACGGGTGGCTGCGGCATCATCTTCGGTCGCTCGACGAACAGCGTCATTTGCACGGGCACGGCGGGTTCGGCCGTCTATCAGCAGGGCGCGGTCTACGCGAACGGCGAGTTCATTCAAGTTCACCCGACGGCGATTCCGGCGTCCGACAAGCTCCGTCTGATCTCGGAGAGCGCGCGCGGCGAAGGCGGTCGCGTTTGGGTCCCGAAGAATGCCGGCGAGACGCGTCGCGGTCGCGACGTTCCGGAAAAAGATCGCGAGTACTTCCTCGAAGACAAGTACCCGGGCTACGGCAATCTCGTTCCGCGCGACATCGCGAGCCGCGAGCTCTTCAAGAAAGCCTTCCACGAGAAGAAGGGCGTCTTCAACTCGAAGAGTGGCAAAAATGAGAACGAGATCTATCTCGACCTCACGCACATCCCCAAAGAGACGCTCAAGAAGAAGCTCGCGGGCATTCTCGAGATCTACGAAAAGTTCGTCGGAGAAGATCCGTACTCGAATCCGATGCGCGTCTTTCCAGCCGTGCACTATTCGATGGGCGGCCTCTGGGTCGACTTCGAGCGCGCGCAGAACGGTTCGCTCGTCGCCGGCTCGCCGCGCAACCAGTCGACCAACATCGAAGGCCTCTATGCTTGCGGCGAGAGCGACTACCAGTACCACGGGGCCAATCGCCTCGGCGCGAACTCGCTGCTCTCCTGCATCTACGCGGGCATGGTGACGGGCCCGTCGATGGCGAGCTTCCGGTCGAACATGGCAAAGAGCGCGTTCGATCTGCCGAAGAGCGTCTTCGAAAAGGCTCGCAAGCGCGAGCAAGAGAAGTACGAAGCGATCCTGAAGATGGACGGGAAAGAAAATCCCTACGCCATCCACGAAGAGCTCGGAAATATGATGCTCCGCGACGTGACCATCGAGCGCCACAATGACGTGCTCGACAAGGTGATCAGCAACATCGACGAGCTCGAGATTCGTGCGCGCAAGAGCGGCGTTACCGACACGGCGGTCCAGTCGAATCAAGGGGCGACGTTCATGCGCCACCTCTTCAACATGATCGTGCTCGCTCGCGTCATCGCGCAAGGCGCGCGCAATCGCGACGAGTCACGCGGCGCGCACTTCAAGCCGGCTTTCCCGGATCGCAACGACGCCGACTGGCAGCGCACGACATTGGCCCTACACAAAGAGGGCGGCAGTGCGAACCACGCCGTGAATTACGTGCGCGAGTTCGACTACGCGCAAAACGGCAAGGGTGTTCACATCACCGACGCAGTCGACATCTCGCTCGTGAAACCGCGTCCTCGCAAATACGAAACGGCAGGCGCCGCGAGCGCCGTTGCTGGAACCGACGACAAGAAGACGACGTCCGCGCAAGCCTGAGGAAAGCTTCTGTTCCTAAATAGAGAGAGAGCCATGGCGACACACACCGTACGTTTCAAGATCAAGCGACAAGACGGCCCGACGCGCGCAGACACGCAGCGCTGGGAAGAGTTCGACATCCCCTGGCATCCCCAGATGAACGTTCTCTCGGCGCTCATGGAGCACCGCCGCAATCCCGTCACCGTCGAAGGCAAGACCGTTCCTCCCGTCGTTTGGGAGTCGGTGTGTCTCGAGGAAGTGTGCGGCGCCTGCACGATGATCGTCAACGGCCGCGTACGCCAAGCGTGCACGGCTCTCGTCGACCAGATGCCGCAGCCGATCACGCTCGAGCCGATGACGAAGTTCCCGCTCGTGCGCGATCTCGTCGTCGACCGCTCACGCATGTTCAAAGATCTTCAGAAGGTCAAAGCGTGGGTTCAGCTCGACGGAACGCACGAGCTCGGCCCAGGCCCTCGTCAGTCGCAAGAAAACCAAGAGACGGCGTATCCGCTCTCGCGCTGCATGACGTGTGGCTGCTGTCTCGAAGCGTGCCCGCAAGTGAACGACCGCTCGGACTTCATCGGCCCGGCGGCGATCAACCAAGTACGTCTCTTCAATCTTCACCCGAGCGGCAAAATGAATGGCGCCGAGCGCCTCGAAGCGCTCATGGGCGAAGACGGCGTCGCGGGCTGCGGCAAGGCGCAAAACTGCGTCGAGGTGTGCCCGAAGGAGATTCCGCTCGTCGACTCGATCGCGGACGTTTCGCGACAGACGACGAAGCACATGCTCTTCGGCTGGCTGCTGAAGTAGCGTCCGAGCGATCGTGCGGCACGGCGCGCGACGCGAAATGATCTGCCCGCCGGCGCGAAGGCGTTTGCTGGACCCTTTAGGATCCAAATCGTTTCACCTAAGTGTCGGTGACGACCTGCACTTCAGCTTGCGTCGGCTATTTAAGTCGACCCTTGCGCATCCGAGCGGCATTCCCTCTCGATGAAATTCTTTCTTACTCTCGGTGCCCTCCCTCTTTTTCTCGCCGCTTGCGGGGGCTCGACCGACGCCCCGAACGAGAACGAGAAGACCGACGGCGGAACGAACACCGCTGCGGACAGCGGGCAGAATTCGGATGCGCATAAAGATCAGCCGCAGCCCACGGGCAAGTGCACGGTCGTCGGCACGTGGAAGGGCACGAACCTGACCGCGCAGGGCGATCCCGGCAGTTATTGCGAGTCGCTTGCGAAAGCGGCGGCGAGCGGTCAAACCCCAGACGAGATTTCCGTCGTCGCCACTGCCAGCGGTGCGCATACGTATTCCTTCGACGCGGATGGTGAGATCCAGGTGGCGACTGAAGCACCGGACTCGTGCCGT
>JAHFDV010000039.1:0-16297 GCA_023248815.1 Myxococcales bacterium | reverse complement strand
CATTCCCCCGACGACCAATGACCAAGGCCAATACAAGGTGACGACTGCCGTCGAAGGTCCAGCGGTCTTCGCGATCGACGGAGCGACCGGAACGCTCTCCTATGTGAGCACGTTGACGAGCTCGCCGACGCAAGACGGCATGCCTTGCGACTTGAAGGTGGCGATCACGCTTCAGCGTCAATGACACTCGCTCTCGTGTGATTGAACTGCACCTGAATTAAACGAGCCATCGTGAAGTGCGCGCGCATACGTCGGATTTCTCGATCGCTGGCCGTTTAAGTCGCGCTCGCGTTCGTGCGCAGTCATGAGTTCGCGCATGAATCGCAACGTAAGCTTCGCACTTCTTCTTCTTTCACTCACGTTCGTCGCCGCTTGCTCGTCGGGGAGTGACGGGACCAAACCGAATTCGAACGACGATGATGGCGCCTGCACCGTCGTCGGCACGTGGAAAGAAACGGCCGCCGTATTCAAAGGCGATCCCGACACGCTTTGCGAAGCGCTCTCCGAGAAGGGCAATAGCGGAAGCTATTCTTTGAAGACGCGTGAGATTACTTCGTCCTCCGCAGGCGAATACAAGGTCTCCGGCGAAGGGACCGACCAAGCTACGTTCAAAGACTCACCCGACTCGTGCAACCTCACGGCGAAAGCCCCCTCGTTTACCGAGAAGTTGAGTAACGATGTAACTTACACGCATACATTCGACGAGCCGGTTACGGTCGCGATCGAAGGCTCCACGGCGACGGTCGTTCAGATCGACGAGATCTCGACGATGCCGAAGCAAGACGGCACTCCCTGCAAGTACACCATCACACTCACACTCGAACGTCAGTGATGCGCAGCAGGTGCTCCACGAGCCGCACCCAGTAGCTCGCGCCGAGTGGCAAGATCGCGTCGTTGAAGTCGTACCGCGGGTTGTGGATCGCGGGGCGCGTCTCACCGTTGCCGATGAAGAGATAGCAGCCGGGCTTTGCTTCGAGCATGCACGCAAAGTCCTCGGCGCCCATCACGGGATCCGTATTGCCGTCGGCCATCGCATCCCCGACGAGCGCCTTCATCACGTCGATGCAGTGATCCGTCTCGGCGGCGTGATTCACGACGGCCGGGTAGCGGCGCGCGTAGTCGAGCGCGATCGCGACGCCGTGAGCTTTGCCGAAGCCTTCGCAGAGCTCGCGCATGCGGTTTTCGATCACGTCTTGCACGCTCTTTTTGAAGGAGCGCGTCGTGCCG
Source organism: Myxococcales bacterium (assembly GCA_023248815.1). Lineage (GTDB taxonomy): Bacteria > Myxococcota_A > Polyangia > Polyangiales > Polyangiaceae > JAHFDV01. The sequence goes on along the minus strand of JAHFDV010000039.1, from coordinate 15,070 downwards.
CGGAGCGTCGTCACCTCAGGAAGCACGTTCCACGTATCTCCAGCGTGAATCTGCGTCACGCTGACCACTCCCTGATCGATGGGCGAGACATTGCGCGAGACGATCGTCTGCAAAGCTCCGACGAGCTGAGAAGCGATCACGATTGAATCTTTTCCGGTCTGCGGAAATGCAGCGTGTGCACCCTTGGCGGTGATCGTAATTTCGAACGTATCGCATGCCGCCATGATGGGACCTTTGCGCACCGCAAAGGAGCCCTCGGGGATTCCCGGCATGTTGTGCATTCCGTAGACGCCTTCGCAGGGACAGAAGCGGAAGAGTCCCTCCTCGACCATCACGCGCGCACCGCCTTCGTTCTCCTCCGCGGGTTGAAAGATGAAGTGCACAGTTCCGTCGAAGCTTTTCTCTTCAGTGAGATAGCGCGCAGCGGCGAGGAGCATCGTCGTGTGCCCATCGTGGCCACATGCATGCATCTTCCCCGGAATTGTCGAAACGTGGTCGAAGGCATTCAGCTCCTGAACGTCCAGTGCATCGAGATCCGCGCGCAAGCCGATCGCGCGCGTGCTGCTCCCTACTTTCAGGCTCGCAACGACGCCCGTCTTCGCGATTCCGCGGTGCGCCGTGAGCCCGAAGCTCGCGAGCTTCTGCGCCACGAAATCCGAAGTGCGACGCTCTTCGAACGCCGTCTCGGGATGCCGATGAATGTCGTGCCGCCAAGCCGTGAGCTCGCTCGACCAACCTTCGATTTTTCGGACAATCCCGCGCTCACGCATGCAAATCCTCTAGCAAAATTTCAGACAATTCGAGAGCCTTGCAATACGGCGAGCGAACGGCGCGAAGCTAAGGCTCCCGGAATCGTACGACTGTACGATGAGACAACCGACCGACGCCTCGCGTCGTGCAGCCGACGTATTGCGAGGCTCTCAGAAGGTGAATTTGTAGCGTGCTGTTCCATCCGCGGGAACATTGACCGTCGTCGTCTCGGTCTTGCCGTCACCACCGATGCACGTCACCTTGTGCGAACCAGCCGTGAGCTCGAGGCCGGCGATCGGAGTCGCTCCGCGGCCCTGTCCGTCGACGGAAATATTGCACCAGCTGCCGGCGCGATCGACGTTGAGCTTGCCGTTTCGTTTTTCGACGGGAGCTGCGACGGCAGGCGGAGGCGTGACGGGAGGTGGCGCGACCGTGGTCGTCACGGCGAGCGTTGGCGGCAACGCCGGAGCGGCCTTGGTGCGCGAAGATCCGTGACTGCGATGCGTCTCCGTCGCCTCGTTGGCATTGCTGAGCGAAGCGGCGGAGATCGACGGGGTCGACGAGGCCGGCGAGTCGTGGGTCGCGGTGAGGGAGGATCGAAGGGCGATCGTCGTCCGCTCGTTCGAGAGCTCGGCGACCTGGCGATCGGTCGAGAAGCCTTCCTTGTGAACCGTGACTTCGATCTTGTGATTGAGCGGAAGGTCTCGGAGCGTGAGTGGTGTCTTTTCGGGACGGAGGACGCCGTCGACGAGAACGTCTGCCCCTTCCGGATCGCTCTCGATCGTGAGGGCGCCCGTGCTTGCAACCTGCGTCGCTGCGGCCGTGACCGGGCGGCGCTTCCCGATGAGCGCCGACACCGAGAAGATTCCGGCAAGCAAAACAGCGGCGGCCGAAAGCAAGAACAGCGGTTTGCCTGCGCGATAGCGACGAATGCCCGTAACCGTGCGCGCCGCGGCGGGCATGCTGAGCGTCGAGCCCGGCTGGCCCGTTGCGAGGGGTGGACGAAGCGACTCCACGCGCTCGAGCTCGGTGACGGCGCTTCTTCCTTGGACGATCTCGTCCTCTTGCGAAAGAAGCTTGTCTTCGAAGAGCGACCGCATGAACTTCTCGAGTGCGGTCGAGCTGACGGCGACGCGCTCCTCGCGAATGAACACTTCGAGCGCGTTCTGCATCTGCCTTGCGCTCTGATATCGGTCGTCGGCGTTCTTCGCGAGCGCCTTCATCACGATCGCTTCGAGCGCGGGCGGATAGCCCGGACGCACTTCCGAAGGTTTCGGGTACTCGCGATCGCAGATGAGCTTCAACGTCTCGAACTCGCTCTGTCCCTTGAAGAGACGGCGGCCCGTCGTGAGCTCGAAGAGCATGACGCCCGCAGAGAAGATGTCGCTGCGCCCATCGAGGCGTTCGCCGCGCGCTTGCTCGGGCGACATGTACGGGACTTTGCCCTTGAGGCGCCCGCTCTTCGTTTCGGTGAGCATCTTCGAGTCGCTCTTGGCGATGCCGAAGTCGACGATCTTCACGTCACCCGAGAACGTCATGAGAACGTTCTGCGGAGAAATGTCGCGGTGAACGATGCCGAGCGGCTTCCCGTCGAGATCCTTTTTTTCGTGCGCGTAAGACAAGCCCGCGCAGACGCCGAGCGTGATCGCGAGCGCGTGCTCCACCGGGAACTCCGGGAAGTCCTTCACGCGCATCTGGCGAATGACGGAGCGAATGTCTTCGCCATGGATGTGCTCCATCGCGATGTAGAAGCTGCCTTCGGCCTCACCGACGTCGTAGATCTGGACGATGTTCGGGTGCGAAAGCGTCGCGGCGATGCGCGCTTCTTGGAGGAGCATGTCGATGAAGGCGTGATCCTCGACCATCTGCGGGAGGACGCGCTTGATGACGACGAGCTTCTCGAAGCCGGCGACGCTCTTCTGCAGCGCCAAAAAGAGCTCGGCCATTCCGCCCGTCGCGAGCTTGCGCAGAAGGGTGTACTTTGCGAAACGTCGCGGGAGCCCATCTTCACGACCCCCCGCGGCAATTCGCTGGAGTGATGGAGAGAGCACCTCGTCAGGCCCCGAGTCGGGACGCAACGTTGGAGATCGAAGCGATTTACCGGAAGACATCGAACGGACTACCTGATGAATACTAGCCCTTAGCGCTTGTTACGCATCGCGCCAATGGAATCGGCGGAGGCATTTTTAACGCGGTCTTCCGGGGCGGTCAAGCATCGGCAGAAAATTACGGGCAGGCTGTTTGGTGAAACATCAGACTTCGGCGATAAACTCACGATATTGATGATCTAAAGCATGCGAGCGAGACAGGAAAAAAACGCGCGAAAAAGGGGTCGAATCGGCCCGCTTGGCAGTTTTTTACTGTTCATTTCGTCGATTGCTGTGATGCGTCAAAGCCACGCTCAACCCGTGTTTTTCTCCGATGCCGGGGTGGCACCTTCCGAGAGCTTGATCTCGAATTCGAGCCTTTTCGATGCCGGACGGCCGATCGACGGCCTCTTCGTCTATCCGACGGAAGTCACTCGCGATACGGCAACGATTCGTCTCGCAGGATCGAATCTCGCGGCGGTCAACAGCGTTCGCGTTCGAAAAAAAGGGTCGAACGAAGCCTGGCACATCGCCAAGCGACCGCGCGGGATGCTGTTGACGCGCGGCGTCATCAATCTGCATTTGGGAAGTGAAGGCGAGTTCGCCCTGCCCGAACCCCTTGCCCCCAACACGCGCTACGCGTTCGAAGTGGAAACGAGCCTGGGTGTCGCGGAGGGCTCCTTCCTGACGACGCCCCCCGCGGAGACGGACGTGCGCTTTCTCGTCTACGGCGACAACCGCACGGATGCGGTGAGTCATCGGAGCGTCGTCGAAGCGATGCTCAAGCGTCCGCGCGATCTCCTGCTGCACACGGGCGACTACGTCGAGGTGGGTCCGCGCAACCAAGACTGGACGGTCTTCTTCGCGCTCGAACGTGAGCTTCTCGCCAATCGTTACCTCGTCGGCGCCGTGGGCAATCACGAGCTCATCGATCCGGTAGGTGCAAACTACATAAAATATCTCGCGCCCGAAGGATCCGACCCGACCAGCCTGCATGTCGAGCGTCGCGGCTTCGTGCGCGCCGTTCGTTGGGGGCGCGCGCACATTTTTTTGCTCGCCGGAATGGACGATGGCGGTGAAAGCGACGAGCGCATCTGGCTCGAAAAAGAGCTCGATCGCTCGATCGAAGACAGCCCAGGTGCCTTTCGGATCGTCGCGCTTCATCACAGCCCGTGGTCGAGCGGACCGCATGGCAACAATCGGAAGCTCGCGGCTGCCGGAGTCGTGGACCTTCTCGTGAAGAAGAGGGTCGACGTGATCTTTGCGGGGCATGATCACATCTACGAGCGCGGCTCGGCGCGCGGGATCGCCTACGTGGTCACGGGCGGCGGCGGGGCTCCGCTCTACGCGGTGAAGAAACGAATTCCCGAGGCGGAGCGCGTCGAGTCGACACACCACTTTCTCGACGTCGAAATCACGGATGGGAAGCTCACATACGAAGCCGTGCGCGACGATCTGTCGACGATCGAAACTTGCGTGCTCGAAAAAGGGAAGGGCGCGTTCTCGTGCGATGGGGCGCCCGCACGTATCCCGGAGCCCGAGCCGACGAAGATTACTCCCGTCGCCAAGGAGCCCGCGAAGTCCGGCTACGATCCCGTGTTTCTCGTCTTTGGCGGCATCTTCGCGCTCGGCTTGGGAATGACGTTCGCCTCGAGAAGAAGACGGAAAAAGCGTCGGAAGAAAGACCTTCCCGAAAAGCGCGAAACCGACAAGAATCCCAGACCGTGAAATTGCGAACGCTTCTTCCGCTGGTTTTTTTGATCGGTTGTGTCGGCAGCCAAGAGGTGCAGAGCGTGAAGTCGCCGCTGAACGCGACGACCTCTCTCGATGTCGTCGAGCGCGTGTTCGCCAATGCCGGCTACCCGCCCGTCAGTGAAGACAACATCGAGAACGGCCGCGAAGTCGTCCGTTCGGAATGGCGCGACTATCCGCCGGGTCATGAAGCCTCGGGTCCCTTCCAGCGTCGTCCCGTCGCCGTCATCACGCCGCAAAAAGACGGAAGCACGATCGCGCTTCGCTTCGATGTCGCCAAGTGCACGCACGATGGAAGCGCGCCGCGTTGCAACCCGGTCGACATGCTCTTCGCGAGCGACAAGAAAGAGCTCGACGCGATTCGCACGAATCTCGAGACGCAGCTCACCGCAGTGAAGAATGCAGCGGTCGTCACCACCACGGGCTCCGCTCCGCTCGCTACGCCCTCGTCTTCAAGCACGCCTCCTTCTCCCAGCACGCCGGCAAGCGCTCCTGTAACGCCGAGCGCGCCCGTAGCGCCTGCATCGAAGTAAGGGCGCATGCCCATCGGTGCTCGTTTTCTAGCTCCGTTCGCGCTCGCGAGCCTCGCGACGGCGTGCGGAGGCGGAGCACCGCAGCCTCCTCCGAAGAATGTCGCTGTCACGCGGCAGATCGTCGGCCTGAATGCCGACGGCACGGAGGCCGACCTTCTTCGCGAAGGAGATCGTGCGATGGAAGAGCAGCGTTTCGTCGACGCGAAGAAGATCTTCGCGACGCTCATGGCGGCCAAACCACGCGCCGAGATTCTCCCGCACGTGACGTTTCAACTCGGGCTCGCAAGTGATCGCCTCGATGATCGTCCGGAGGCGCTCGCACGCTATTCCGAATTCATCAAGGGTTCGCCACAGGACGTTCGCGCGAAAGCCGTGCACCTTCGCGTGCTCGATCTCGCGGCGTATCTCGAGCAGTGGGACGTTCTCCTCGAAGCCGCCGATTCATTTCTCAACCGCAAGGATCTCGACGGCGTCGATCGCATCTCTGGGCTCGGCGCACGCGCTCTCGGGCGTGTCGAAAAAGGCGACGCCTCGCTCGCGATGCACGACGTGCAGTCTGGGCTCGACATCGTCGACGAGCTCGCCTTCGGAAAGCTCGGCAAGCTCCCGCCGCCCGCTGCGCAGCTCCAATTCGCGCTCGGCGAAGTGCGGCGCGTGCGCTCCGAAGAGATCAAGCTCGCGCCCGAAGGCGATGCGGCTCGTGCCGACGTCTCCGCGGATTTTCTGCAGAAAATGAACGCGCGGTGTCAGGGACTGCTCGATGCGCAGAGCGCGTACGCCGAGTCGATGCGCACGACCGACGCGCATTGGATCGCGATGGCGGGCTACCGCGTGGGTGACATGTACCGCACGCTCCACAAGGAGCTCATGCGCATTCCGCCGACGAAACAGGCCAAAACGCAGTCCGACGAAGAGCTCTTCTTCGCGATCATGCACGTGCGCTATCGCGTCCTTCTCGAAAAGGGACTCGAGATGCTGAAGCGCACGCTCGTGCTCGAAGAGCGAAAGCTCGACGACTCCGAGTGGATCAAACGCTCGAACATTGCGAAGGCCGAGATCGAAAAAGCGCTCGAAGAGGAGCGCGCCGTCATCGCGAAGTTCCCCTACAGCGAAGCGACGATCGAAAAAACGCTCGAGCTGATGCAAAAAAAAGCGAACCTCGCTGCCGAGAAGAAACAGAACGAGCTCTGGAAGAAGGAAGAGCAAAAGAACAAGAAGGGGAAGTAGCCGATGGGCCGCTTTGCGATTCGTCGCCTTCTCTGGTCGATCCTTTCGTTTCTCGTTCTCAGCGTCGTCGTGTTCGTACTCACGAACCTCGTCGCGAGCGATCAAGAGGCAAAGATTCCTTGGTTCATCAACACGCACCCAGAGGATGTGAAGAGCCGCACCGATGTCGCTCTCGCGCAGCTCGAAAGCGAACCCACGCATGAAGAGGGGGCACACAAGCTCGTCGTCATCGGAGGAGCTGCGCTACCGCTGATTCTCACGCAGTTCGACGAGATGTCGCAATCGAACCGCCAACGCGTCTCGACGGCGCTCGCCCCGATGCTTCCGCGAATGGGGCTCGCCGACGAGCTAGAAAAGAACACGAAAAACGGCACGCTGGACCCGATGTTCTGGGTGCACTTCTGGGAAGAGCACGCGGTCGACTACACCGAGATGTCCCTCGGGCGGGCGCTTTCACGTTTCACGAAGTACCCCACGGCCGAGAACGAACGCGAGCTTCTCGTCGTCGATACCTACGGCCTCGTACGCATCATCCCGCTCATTTTCTCGACGACCGATCCGGTCGTGCGCGATGCTCTGAGTCGCGTCGCTTCGCGCATTGCCGAGCGCGAAGGACGTATCCCGGCGAGCGCGTCTGCCGACGAAGTGCGCCGCGGCATCTCGGAGTGGCGCGATTTTTGGCGTCGCAATCGTAGCAACTATCGTGACATCGAGGGCGCCGAGCGACTGACGGCCCTCGTCTCCGAAACGCGTTACGGCCGCTGGCTCACGCGCACGTTCTCGGGAGATCTCGGAGGTGGCGCTTTCCAAGGGGCGCGCGTTCGCGGCGAAATCGGCCGCACGTTGCCACGAACGCTGATCCGCGCCTCACTCGCGGTGCTTCTCGCCATGGCCTCGTCATTTGCCCTGCTTTTTTTCGTCAAAGAGCGCACGGACCACCGTCGCCCGGGACGATACGGCGTCGAGATCGTGCAGGTGTTCTCCATCCCCTGCATCCTCACATTTCAAAACGGTGGCGGCTTCTCGCGCAACTTCGCGGCGCTTCTTGCGGCAGTATTCTTTCTCTTTCCGCTCGCGTTTCGAATGGCGGAACGCACGCTGATGGATCTTCTGGGTGATCCTGCGTTCACGACGGCACGCGCCATGGGCGCCTCCGAGAATCGCGCGCTCATCTACGGGTTTTGGCCGCGATGGCTCTCGTTGACGCTGATGCTCCTCGTTCCGCTATTGCCGCTGGCCGTCGAAATATCGCTCGTTTCTGAGCTCGTATTGCATCTCGGCGGAGCGGGGACGCTCGTTGCTGCAGCGTCACGTTTGCACGACGGCGCGCGAATGACGGGAATCGTTCTCGTGCTTGCGGCGCTCTTCATGGCGCTTCATCTCGCGGTCGATCTCGTCGTGCGCTTTCTCGATCCACGCCTTCGTGACGAAGCGCCGCCGGTCGGCACGGGTTGAGACCGAAAAAAGGCCGAAAGGGAGCACATCGGCTCCCTTCGAATCCGCATGGATCATTGGCGCGATTGCGGGCATTCTGTCCCCGTCCATGCGCCCTTTTTCGGTCGCCACTCTTGGCTTGATCCTTTCCGCCTCGCTTCTTCACGGCGGAGTCGCGTTCGCACAAACGAGCGATTCAAAAGCAGAGCCCAAAGCGCCCACCTCCGAAAAGACCGCGGTCGACAAATCTGCGAGCGAAAAGTCGGCAAGTGCTCCGGAGGCCGAACGAAGAAAAGCAACGCGTGGTGACGGCCTCCGCGCGGCCCTCCGTGCGCTCGAAGCGCGTCGCCTCGGTGGCGCAGAACGTCTCTCGATCGATCGCGTGAGAGATCGTGCACGAGAAGCCGAAGAGCTCGCGCAAAAAGGTCAGCACGAAGACGCAGCGACACTGCTCTACACGTTGGTCGAAAGTCCAGATTTCGAGTCGTTCCAAGACGACGAAGAAGGACGCGCAAGCCAAGTGCTTCTCGGCGAGTCGCTTGCAGCGGTCGGCGCGTACGATTCTGCGCGCGCGTACTTGCGCGGCGTTCTCACGGGCAAGAGCGCTTGGGACCCGCGCGGAGGGAGCTCCGTGTCGCCTTATTCGCGTCGCGCCGTGCGTCGCCTCGTCGACATCGCGATCGAACGTCGCAAGTACGACGAAGGCCTCGCAGACGTTGCGGCCGTTCCCTCGACCGCGTCTCCAGAGCTCCAAGGAGAATCCGCCTATCTTCGCGCGCGGGCGGCGGAGTCCATCGGTGACTCGGACGGCGCATTGAAGGCGTACCTCACGATCACGGACAAATCGCGCTTCTGGGCGCAAGCGACCTATCTCGCGGGTCTCACGGAAGTGTCGCGTGGGAATTTGAAAGAGGGCGAAAATCTCTTCTGCAAAGTCGCCGATCCCGATCGCCAGTCGAAGAGCGCTCCCGTCTTCGCCGACAAGAACTTCTTCGCCGTGCGCGATCTCGCGCGTCTCGGTCTCGGGCGCGTGGCGCACGAGCAGTTCCGCTTCGACGATGCCCGCTACTATTACTACCTCGTTCCGCAAGACTCGCATCGCCTCGCTGAAGCGCTCTACGAAGCCGCGACGACGCGTTACGAGAAGAAGGATTACGACGGCGCGCGCACGCTCCTGGACGAGCTGAAGAAGCTCGACGTGCACCATCCTTACGAAGACGAAGCGCGCGTATTCGAGGCCTATCTCGATTTGGCGCAGTGCAAGTTTCCCGAAGCGGACAAGACGCTGAAGGAATTCATCACGAAGTTCGATCCCGTTCGAAACGACATTCGTGCGCTTCTCGCCGACTCCGGCGGCATTCGTCGTCTCATGGAAGCCGTTCGCAGCGGTGGCGATGCAAGTGCGGCGCTCGGCGGCATGAATCCAGACTCTGCGCGCGTGCTTGCGGCCATCGTCCGCGTCGATCCGAACATTCGTCCCGTCGCTCGTGGGCGCCTCGCCGTCGAGCGCGAGCTCTCGCAAGTAACGCCAACGCTGACGGTGCTCGATCAGACGCGACGTTCGCTCGCCGAGAAGGGCGGCGTTCAAGCGTCGCTTCCGGCCGATCCCGATACGCTTCCCGCCGACGCCCACGACGCCGCGAGTGGTCTCCACCAAGAGCTTCGCGATCTCACCGCCGCCGGTGTGCCCGAGAGCGAGCTCGCTCCCATCAAGAAAGAGCTCGAAGCGATCGAGAAGAAGATGGCGCCTCGCGAAGAGCGCTCTTCGACCGCGTTTTCCACCGCCGAACCGACCTCGTTCGATCTCGGAGAGATTCTCGCGGCCGATCAGAAGACGCTCGGATCTGCCAGCGAAGGGCTGCGCGGAACGCTCAACGATCTCCTCGTGACCGAAGAAGAGCTTGGACGCGATGCGCTTCGTCGCGCCGACATGCGCATCTCTCGCTTGCTCAGAAGAGCGCGTCTTGCGCGCGTCGAGTCCGTTCTCGGAAAGAAGCGCGCGCTCGAGGTAGAAATCGAGGCGCTTGCTGCAGGCTTTCTGCCGGCGGGCTCTCTCGACTCGCTCAACGCGCAGCGCTTTCTTCGTGACGATGAAGAGTATTGGCCCTTCGAAGGCGACGATTGGCCGGACGAGTTCGTCGGCACCGAAAAGAAGGACGACGTGAAGACCAGCGCGCAATCTCATGGCAACGGCGTACGCGGAGCCAAAAAGTGAACGCACGCATTCTCGCGCTGGCGACATTCTTCGTTGCCGCTTCCGTTTCGAGCGTTGCCTCGGCCGGTGACGAAACGACGCGCGTCGCTCCCGCCCCCGAAAAGAAAGTCGACGGATCGAGCGAGAAAGTTCAGCTCTCGACGTTCAAGAGCACGGTGAAAGGTGCGGCAGGGCGGCCGACGCTCAACGGTCGCAAGATCGACGAAGCGACGCGCGCGCGTATGAAGGCGACGATCGATCAGCGGATCGAGAAGAACGTCCAAGACATTCGCGGTCTCCGCAACGAAGCCGCAGGCCTTCTCGAATCCTTCGTCAAAGAGTCCACGAAAGACACGCCCGATCTCCCGGAAGCCTTGATGCGCCTCGGCGAGCTCCGTTGGGAAATCGAACGCGAGACGGCCGTCGATCGTTTCGATGCTTGGGAAAAGAAGCCCGTCGATCAGCGCGGTCCCGCACCCGAGCCGAACTTCGAGCCATCGCGCGCGCTCTTCCAACGCGTCCTCTCGGACTACCCGCGCCACAAAGAATACGATCTCGCTCTCTACATCGATGGCTTCCTCGCGACCGAGCAAGGACGCCCCGAAGAAGCGCTGACGCGATTCGAACGCATCATCAAAGAGTTCCCAAAGAGCCGCTTCATCCCAGACGCGCACATGTCGCGCGCCGAGGCGCTCTTCGCAAAGACGGACTACCCGGGAGCGCTCGCCGCATACGAAGAAGTCCTCAAGTTCAAAAAGAGCGATCTCTACGGCCTCGCGATGTTCAAGAGCGCGTGGTGTATGTGGCGCCTCGGCCGCACCGATGAAGCGGCCAAGCGATTCGTGTCGGTATTCGAAGTCGCCGAAGGCAAAGCCGCCGACGTCTCGCAGCAGAAGCAGCTCGACGAGCTCCAGGCCGAATCGCTGAAGTACCTCGTCGAAGTTTTCACCGAAGACGACAAGAACTCCGCGAACGACGTTTACAACTTCCTCACGCGTATCGGCGGCGATCGCTTCGCTGGGAAAGTCGTGAAGGCACTCGCCGAGCAGTTCTTCGATCAAGCGCACTACGAGCGTGGCATCGAGGCGTACGAGCTTCTCATCAAGCTCGATCCGACGAATCGCGATGCGGGTCTCTGGATGTTGCGCATGGCGGAGGGGCTGAACCTCATCGAAGATTGGCCGCGCCTCAAGGTCATGTACGAGCGCTTGGTGAAGGATTACACGACGGGCGGTTCGTGGTCGAAGACGCAGGCGGATCAAACCGTCGTCGCCGAGACGACGACGCGCATCGAAGCGCAGCTCCGTGAGAACGCCTTGAACCTTCATGCGAAGGCGCAGAAAGACAAGTCGAGCCGCGCCGAGTTCGACGGCGCGCGGGGTCTCTACGCCGTTTATCTCTCGCGGTTCTCGAGCGAGCCGAAGTCGTATCAAGTGGCTTACTACGCGGCCGAAATCGAATTTTACCACCTCGGACAAAACTCGGATGCTGCGACGCACTACATGATGGCGGCGCGCGGGGTGCCCGAAGCCGAAGCGCAAAAAGAGCCGCTGAAGACGCTTCGTCACGATGCGCTCTTCAACGCGATCGCCTCGCTCGAGCGCGTGCGTATCGCCGAGCTCGAAGCGAAGAAGAACAAGCCCGCGGGCGCCAAAGAAGAGTCCGAGATCGACGCGAAGTTCGCCGAGGCGCTCGATCTCTATGCGCAGCTCTATCCGAACGATCCCTCGCTTCCCGAGCTCTTCTTCCGCCAAGGAAAGCTCTATTACGATTACGGCGTCTACGATCCCGCGGTGAAGATCTGGGGAGCTCTCGTCGAGAAGTTCCCGCGCAGTCCGCAAGCGCAAGGCGCAGGCGAGCTCCTTCTCGACTCGTTCAACAAGTCGAAGAACTACGAAAACATCGAGCTCTGGGCGCGTCGCTTGAAGGGCGTGCCCGCGTTCCAAACGCCCGCGCAGCAAGAGAAGCTGAATCTTCTCATCGTCCAAGCCGTCTTCAAGCAAGGCGAGCAGAAGGGACTCGCGGGCGATCACGCAGGAGCCGCGACGGCATATCTGCGCGCAGCGAAAGAGTTCCCGAAAGACTCACGCGCTGCCCAAGCCTGCGTGAACGCCGAGCTCGAAGCGCAAAAGGCCGGAGACCTCCGCACGCTCAAAGAGGCGGCGACGCTCGTCATCGGTCCGAGCTATCGCGAGCGCCCCGAAGCGCCGCAAGGCGCGTGGATTGCCGTGACGACGTTCCAGGCGATGGGCCTCTTTCAAGATGCCGCCGAGTTCAGCGAAGGCCTCGTCGCCTCCGCCGAAAAAGGTCACACGAAGAACGAACACACGAAAGACGCCGCCTTCAACGCGGTGCTCCTCCGCGCCGCCGTCGGTGACAACGACAAGGCCGTCGCGAACGGAAATAAATATCTCGCTTCATTCGGTACGACCGCCGAGGCAGACGAAGTCGTCTTCCAAATGGGCCGCGCGCACCAACGCGCGGGACGCCAGAAAGAGGCGATCGAGCTCTATCGACGTTATCTTCCAAAGGCGCGCAACCAAGATCATCGCGCGCAGGGCTACGTGCTCCTCGCAGAAGCGCAGATCAAATCCGGCGACGAAAAAGGCGCCGACGAATCGCTTCGCGCCGCCGTCCAGATCGGCAAGCAGAAGAAGGGGAGTCTCGGCCCCGACGGCAAGTATGCGGCGGCACATGCACGCTACATGGAAGGCGAGCGCGTCCTCGCGAAGTTCGCCAAGGTGCAAATCGAAGGCGACGTGAAGCAGCTCTCGAAGCGCCTGAAAGAAAAAGCAGAGCTCTTGAAGTCGGCGGCGACGATCTTCCTCGATACCGTTTCCCTCGGTGTCGCCGAGTGGTCGACAGCCGCGCTCTATCAAATCGGCTTCACCTACGAGTCCTTCGCGAAGGCACTACGCGATGCGCCGCCGCCTTCTGGCTTGAGTGAAGCGGACAAAGAGGCGTATCAGCAGCAGATCGACGAGTTCGTCGTTCCGATCGAAGAAAAGAGCCTCGACGCGTACGAGAACGGTTGGAAGAAGGCGATCGATCTCGGGATCTACAATCAGTGGACCGCCAAGATGCGCGACTCGCTCGGCCGCTTGAACGGTGAGCTCTATCGACCCTTCAAAGAAGTCGGATTCGAAGTGCGCAGCTCGAGCGGTACGAACTTCCCCGCGCTCTTCGACGCGCCGCACCGCGGACCTCAAGCGAAGCCCGATCCAAAGGCGGACGCAAAGAAGACCGAAGAGAAAAAGACGGACGAAGCCAAAGGCGGCGACGACAACCCTTACGGGCCTGATCCGAAGAAGCCCGAAGGAAAAACGACCGAGAAGAAGGCCGCTTCAACGAAGAAGAAAGGAAAGGGCAAATGAGTCTCCGCGCTCCCTTCGCTCGTTCGTTCGTCGTCGTGTTCCTTGCGGCGCTCTCACCGCTCCTCACGGGTTGTGGCGGCGGCGCGGGCACGAAAGGTCCCGCGAAAGCTGCCGTCAATACGCTTCCCCCGGCGAACCCGGTCGCCGTCGCGAAGATGGTGCAAGGCGTGAAGGCGGCGGCGGACGCGGCCACTCGTCCCCGCGCGATCGTGCTCTTGAAGGAAGCAGCGTCGATCGACCCCAATCTCTGGGAAGCGCGGTTCGATCTCGGAGTCGTCTATGCGACGACGGGCGATCTTGCGGCCGCGGAGACCGAGCTCAATGCTGCGCGCAAGCTTGCTCCGGAGTCGTCGGAGGTCGTGAGTGCGCTCGCGGAAGTGCAGCGTCGCCGCGGCGAAGAAAAAGATGCCGTCGAAACCCTCGGCGACTTCGTGCAGTCCCATCCCGACGCCCTCGACCTTCGCGCGCAGTACGTCGCGGCTCTCCGCGGTTCGGGCCAGGTCGACAAGGCAATCACCGAGGCGCGCGAAGTCCTCGTGCGTCGTTCGGGCGACGCGGCGGCACTCGCCGAGCTCGCGCTGTGCCACCTCGCAAAAGGCGAACGTGACGTCGCGACGCTCCTCGCGAAGCAAGCCGTCGACTCGAACACCAAGAGCGCTGCCGGCCACCGCGCGCAAGGGCTCATCGCGCTCGACGCGGGAGACGACGCGCTCGCGTTTCAGTCGTTCCAAAAGGCGGCTCAGGCCGATCCAAAAGACACGACGGCGCGCCTCAACATGGGCGCCGTGCTTCTGCGCGCAGGCGTCTACCCAAAAGCCGAAGAGCAGTTCCGCGCCATCCTCGAGGTCGTCCCGGACGATTCGGATGCAATGATCGGATTGGCGGCAGCGCTTCGCGGGCAAGCCGAAGGCAAGAACGAGAAGAAGCTCGAAGAAGCAAAGACGCTCCTCGAGAAGGTGCTCGCAAAAGATCCGCACATGGTGAGCGCCAACTTCAATCTCGGCGTGCTCTACGCAGATTTCTTGAAGAAGCCCGATCTCGCGAAGCCGCTTTTCGAGCGCTTTCTAGATGACGCGCATCCGTATCATCCCGCGCGCCAAGAAGCCGAACGCTACATGAAGACGCTCGCCAACGCGGCGCCCGCTCCTCCGTCCACGCCACCCCCCGCTGCGCCCGCAGCTCCTGCGAAAGGAAAGAAGGGATGAAGCGCATCGTCTCGTTTGCGATCGTACTCGCCGCCGTCACGCTCTCTTCTTCTGCGTTCGCGCAAGCGAAACCAAAGAAGACGCCGAAGTCACCTGCCGCGAAAACCGAAACGCCTGCACCCGCGGCCCCGAAGACGGAAGGCAAAGTGAAGCTCGACAAGAGCGAAACCGCCGAGCCCAAAGCCGACAAAGGTAAAGAGCCCAAAGAGGGCGAAAAGAAGAAGGGCGAAAAGACGCCAGACGGAAAGCCGCAAAAGCCGCTCCGTTTCGACGTCGTCGAAATCGAAGGCCGCTTGAAGAGTCCCCAGCTCGTCTACTTCCTCCGTCGTGTTCGCGCCGAGTTCGCGTCGGGAGAGCTCGGACACCGCAGCTTTTTGGGAGAGCTCGCGGAGACTCGCAAGGCCACGGAGTTCTGACGATCGGAGCCATGCATCGCCTCGGCTGGGCGAGGGCGATGATGGCTCCTTCTCGATCGTCGCCCATTGCCTTCTCGAATCGCTTTGTTGTTTGAGCG
>JAHFDV010000257.1 GCA_023248815.1 Myxococcales bacterium | reverse complement strand
GGAAGGACACGCTCGTGCTCCTCGACGAGCTCTGCGGCAATACGGATCCGCGCGAAGGCGAAGCGCTCGCGATCGCCGTGCTCGATGCGCTCGCACAAAAGGGCGCAGCGGTGGCCGCCACGACTCACTACGAAGGACTGAAGGTGATGGCAGCGGGCGATGATCGCTTCCGCAATGCGAGCGTTGCCCTCGACGAGAAGACGATGCAGCCGACGTTCTTCGTCTCGATGGATATCCCGGGGCGTTCGAGCGCGCTCGTCGTCGCCGAACGCTTCGGATTGCCGAAGTCGATCATCTCGCGCGCCGAACGCCTTCTCGACACGGAGACGCTCGACTACGAGCTCGCCGTGAAGCGCATTCACGAAGAGCGCTCGGCGCTCGAGATCGCGCGTGAATCGGTGAGCGCCAAGGAACGCGAGCTCGACGAATTGAAGCGCACGCTCGAAGACGAGCTCGCGCGCGCCAAAGATCGCGAAGGACGCGTCCTCACCGAAGAAGCCCGCAAGCTTCTCGCTCTCGTCAAGCGCTCGAAAGAAGAAGTGCGCACCGCGGAAGCGCGCCTTCGAAAGCGTCACATCGACTCGAGCGAGGTGAAAGAGGCCGCTCGCAGCATCGAACGCGCGGCGCGATCGCTCGCGCTGGGTGGCGAGCTCGAGTCGCTCCTTCGTCCCGAATCCTCGGCCCCACCGCTGGCTGCGCCGGAGCCCTCCGACCTCCGCGTCGGTGGACGCGTGTATGTTCCACGCTTACGCACCACGGGAGACATTCTCGAGATCGCGAGCGACGGGACGATGCGCGTCGCCGTCGGCCCCTTGAAGGTGCGCCTCACGCCCGATGAGCTCAAGCGCGCGCCCGAGCCCGAAGAGAAGGAAGCTCCCAAGAAGCGCCCGGGCAAGAACGCACCTACGAAGGAAGGACCGCTCGAAGTCGCCATTCCGACGGACGCAAATAGCGTCGACCTTCGCGGCCTGCGTACCGACGATGCCGTGAGCCTCGGGTTGACGCACATCGATCGCGCGATCGGCGAGGGCAATAGCGTCGTCTTCCTCATTCATGGCAACGGCACGGGCGCCTTGAAGGAGGCCTTGCGGCGAGAGCTCAAAGATCACCCCAACGTCGCGCACTTTCGCCCGGGCGGCGATGGGGAAGGCGGCGACGGCGTGACGGTGGTCTGGGTCTCGTAAGTCCACTTCGCAGCGGCAAGAGGCGCGCTTCAGGCGCGGAGCGCAAAAATTTTGCAGCTTCCCATCGAGGCAACGGGACCTTTGAACGCTCCGCATCCGCCACACTCGCCGCCCCTCGCCGGCTGCTTGAATTGCGTGCATTTTGCACATGACTTCCACGGGTCCGGCGTGCGATCGACATAGCCCAGCAGGACGCGCGCATCGACCTCCTCTTTCGAGAGATTCGACGTGTCGGTGCAGACGGGCTCGACGTGTTTGCCGAAACAGCCCACGAGTCCGAGCGCTGCCGTTGCGCGGATGAGGTCGCGACGCGTCACTCCTTCTGGACCCTTCGTCGTCATGATTCGCGTGCGTTTTTACAACGACTTCGGTTCCGAAGCAGCGATGATTTCTGGTACAGGTCCGAGGTTGCGGGATCGGCCATCTCCCCGCGAAAAGAGGCGCATTTGAATCGGATTCTGCGGAGAGTGCTCATCGGTGCGGGTGTCGGAATCGTTCTCGCTCTCGGCGGAGGCGGCGCATTCGCATTCTCGAAGGGCAGCGCCTTCGACGAGAGCATGCAGAAAGAATACGCAACTCCGCCACTCGAGCTGTCCATCCGCACGGATCCCGTGACGCTGGCGCGTGGAGAGCATCTCGTGAAGGCGGTCGCAGCGTGCGCATCGAAGAACTGTCACGGCGCGGATCTTTCGGGGGGCGAGCCCATCAAGATGGGACCGCTCGGGACCTTCACGGGACCGAACCTCACGCCGGGCTCGGTGATCAGCGTCTACAAGGACGCCGAGCTCGCGCGACTCATTCGCTACGGCATCAAAAAGGACGGGCGTTCGGCGACCTTCATGCCGTCGCAAGACTTCAACTGGCTTCCCGATACGGACGTCGCGGCGATCATCGCGTACATGCGATCCCAGAGGACGATCGATCATGGCAATGGCCCGGTAAACGTGGGCATCATCGGAAAGATCGTCGATCGCAAGGGCGGGCTCGTGCTCGATGTCGCACGCTTCATCTCTACGCATCCCGTCGATCTCGCGGGCGCGCCTGCTGCCACGCCTGCGTACGGCGCTTTCCTCGGAAGACTTTGCACGGGTTGTCACGGCGAGCGGCTCAGCGGCGGCCCGATCCCTGGAGCCCCCAAAGACTTCCCTCCTCCTCCGAACCTCACGCCGCATGAAACGGGCATGGCGGGGTGGACGTTCCAAGAGTTCGATCGCTTGCTGACGGATGGCATCCGCAAGAACGGGCAGAAGCTGCATCCGATCATGCCGACCGAAGCGTTCGGAAAAATGGACGCGACGGAAAAGCAAGCGCTCTACGCGTACCTCATGGGTCTCGCGCCGCTGCCTTACGGTGGTCGCTAGGAAGTCGGTAGCTAAGAAGGGCGGCCGCTGATAGGGGCAGTTGCCAAGGTTCGCTGAATCAAGAAACGGCGGCGTCGAGACGCGCGAGCATCTCTTCGAACGGCGTCGCGTCGCTCGGCGTCTGTGCGAGGAAGTGCTCTAGCCGAGGAAGCTTTGCGAGCGCTTCGTCGACGAGCTTGTCGCCTCCCTTGGCGTAAGCGCCGAGGAGAATGAGATCGCGTTTCTCTTCGTACGCCGCGAGAAGCGATCGAAATTTGCGCGCGTTCTTGCGATGCACTTCGCTCGTGACGGCGTCCATCACGCGCGAGACCGACCCGAGCACGTCGACGGCAGGGAATCGTCCGCGCGCCACGAGCGTGCGATCGAGGACGACGTGTCCATCGAGAATGCCGCGCACTTCGTCGGCAATGGGCTCGTCCATGTCACCGCCCTCGACGAGAACCGTGTAGATTGCACTAATTGATCCCACCTCGCCCTGGCCGCTTCGTTCCAAAAGACGCGGCATCATCGCGAAGACGCTCGGCGGATAGCCGCGGCGCGCCGGCATCTCTCCCGCGGCAAGACCGATCTCACGCGCCGCGCGAGCGAAGCGCGTCACGGAGTCGACGAGGAGAAGCACGCGCTTTCCTTGGTCGCGATAATGCTCCGCATAGGCAGTCGCGACTTGTGCGGCGCGCAGGCGCTCGAGCGGAGAGACGTCACTCGTCGCTGCGACGACGATGCTGCGCTTGCGCCCTTCTTCTCCGAGAGCCCCCTCGAGAAATTCTCCGACCTCTCGCCCGCGCTCGCCGACGAGGGCGACGATGATGATGTCGGCATCGGCGCGACGTGCGATCGCTCCGAGGAGCGTGCTCTTTCCGACTCCAGATCCTGCGAAGAGCCCGACGCGCTGCCCTTCTCCCATCGTCAAGAGGCCATCGATGACGCGGACGCCCGTCGGAAGGGGGTTGCGAATGGGACGGCGCTTCGTCGCAAGCGGCGGCGCGCGATCGATGGGAACGGGCGTGCCCGCGGTGATGGGAGCACCTCCGTCGAGCGGTCGTCCGAGGCCGTCGACGACACGACCGATGAGCGCATCGGACACGCGCACGGTGAAAGGCGCGCCGTGCGACTCGACGACATCGTCGACGCCGACGGCCTGCAGCGATCCGAGCGCCATCGCAATCGCGAGTCCTCCGTCGAACCCCACGACTTCGGCAAGGAGCGGTTCACCTTTTCTGCGAATCGTGAGCATGTCGCCGACGCGCGCTCCAGGGAGGCGCACGCGCAGCGCGAGTCCCGTCACCGCTTCGACTTTGCCGAGCGCCCCCGTTGCCGTCGTCTGTTCGAGCTTTCGCTTGAGCGCATCGAGATCCATCGCGAGGCGAGAATACCGTATGCGCGCCCATTACTCGCCGCTCTTCTCGCGCTCGGGTACCCTGTAAAACGCAGCATGGCGTCGCGATCAAGTTTCGAGAGAGCGGGCCTGCGCGGCGGTCTGCGGATTCAAATCCTCGTCGCGCTGACGGTCCTGCTTTTCGTCGCCTTCGTTCCACTATTTTTCGCGGCGACTCGCGTGACGCGCGCCACGCTCGAAAACGCGCGCGAGTCCGAGGCGCGGTCGACCGCGCAGGCTCTCGCGGTACGCGCGGAGGCGGCACGTGCGGCGAATGGGAATCTCGAAGAGCTTCTCGCTCGACAAGCCGAGGCGATTCCGCTCGTGGCCGCCAGCATCTTCGACGAGCAAGGACGCAGGCTCGCGGCACGCGGTGAAGAGCCTCGGCGAGAGCTTCCCACTTCTGCGACGGACGTGATTCGCAGCACGCACGGCAGCATCGAAGTGCGCGCGACGAGCGGCAACACGACGGTGATCCTGCGGCTCTGGTCGCGGGAGGCACATGCGGCAGCAGAGACGGTCGAGCGACTCTTTGCGCTCTATCTCATGCTCTTTGCCCTGACGATTTTGACCTTTGCGTACCTCGCGCTCACACGCCTACTGGTTCGTCCAATCGATGGCCTCGTGCGATCGACAGAGCGCATCGCGAGCGGCTCTTCGGTGAAAGATCTGCCGCGCGAAGGAGCGAGCGAGATCGTGCGGCTCTCGGACAGCATCGCCGTCATGGCGCAGAGCCTTCTCGCGAAAGAAGAGGCGATGCGCATGAAGGTGCTCGAGCTCACGGAGACGACGCGGCAGCTCGAGCGCAAAGAACAAGAGCTCGTTGGAAGCGAGCACATGGCGAGCGTCGGAAGACTCGCGGCAGGGGTCGCTCACGAGATCGGCAATCCGATCGCGGCGATCCTCGGGATGGAAGAGCTACTCATCGAAGGCGGGCTCGAGAAGGCCGAAGAGCGCGATTTTTTGGAGCGCATGAAGCGCGAGACGGAGCGCGTGCACGGGGTGCTTCGTGATCTTCTCGACTACGCGCGCGCAGGAAAACGCGCGAACCTCGCCGACGAGACGACGGTCGCCAATGCGTATGCCGTCGCGCAAGATGTCGTGGCGCTCGCGCGGCCGCAAAAAGACTTCAAGTCTTTCGAGCTCGACGTGAAGCTCCCCGAAGATCTCTCGCTGGCGATTTCTCCGGCGAGGCTCACTCAGGTCATCTTGAATCTCGTCCTCAACGCCGGAGCGGCGCTTCGTGATCGTCCCGACGGACGCATTCGAATCTCCGCGCGGCGCACGGCGACGGAAGGCATCCTCCGCGTCGAAGACAACGGGCCGGGGATTCCGAGTGCCGTGAAGGATGTCGTCTTCGACCCTTTCTTCACGACGAAAGACGTCGGCGAAGGGACCGGCCTCGGCCTCTCGGTGTGCCGCGGAATCGTCACGGCACATGGGGGAACGATCCGCATCGATCCGTCCCATGTAAGCGGAGCCGCCTTCGAGATTGCCTTGCCGCTCGCGAAGAAAGAGCCGTGACGCCTCGCCGCATGGATTGAGGCGCGAACGTACGGCTCTCGCGAAAAATACACAGGCATTCATCGCCGCGAAACCGTGGCATTTCTGCGCGGCCTCGCCGAAGATCGCGAAATCGTAGAAGTCGCTCTTGGGAGTGATTCTCCGAAAGGCGTCGGGTCCACGGTTTGCAATTCGCGAAGTGAGAAGAGGCGCACCCGCATCGCCGATCCGGGACGCACGAAAGGATCTCCGTGAAAGTCATTCGCCTGAAGAAGACCGCTCCTCCGCCCGATCCCGAACAATCGGCGCTCTTGGCAGGCTGCCGCTACGGAGACGATCGCCTACCCGGGATCCGCAGAGTGAAGAAGGGCAAGGGCTTCACGTTCGTCGATCCCAAGGGGCACCGCGTGACCGACAAGAAGACGTTGTCGCGCATCTTCGCCCTCGTGCTTCCTCCCGCTTGGACGGACGTTTGGATCAGCCTCGATCCCGATGGGCATCTGCAAGCGACGGGACGAGATGCGCGCGGGCGCAAGCAGTATCGCTATCACGCGCGCTTTCGCGAGATCCGCGAGGAGACGAAGTTCGAACGCATGCTCGCCTTCGCAGAATCTCTTCCGCGCATTCGCGGCGTCGTCGACGAGCACATGAGCGCGAAGTCGCTCTCACGGCAAAACGTCCTCGCGACGATCGTGCGTCTTCTCGAGACTTCGCTGATTCGCGTCGGCAATGAAGAATACGCGCGCGAGAACGGCTCTTTCGGTCTCACGACGATGCGAACGCGTCATGTCGACATCGAGGGCTCGACGCTCCACTTCCATTTTCGTGGCAAGAGCGGCAAAGAACACGTCATCGACGTTCGCGATCGTCGCATTGCGCGCGTCGTGCAGCGCTGCAACGATCTTCCCGGCGAGGAGCTCTTCCAATATGTCGATGACGAAGGCACGCGGCGTACGATCGAATCGAGCGACGTGAACGAGTACTTGAAGACGATATCGGGCGATGCGTTCACGGCGAAAGACTTTCGAACGTGGGCAGGCACGGTGCTCACGGCGGAGGCGCTCGTCGCGCCGTTTGAAAACGTCACCCAGGCCAAGCGAAACGTTCGCGAAGCGATCAAAGGCGTCGCGCAGCGTCTCGGGAACACCGCGACCGTGTGCCGCAAGTGCTACGTGCATCCCGTCATCGTCTCGTCGTACTTCGATGGCGGGCTCAGCGCTGCCGTCCGGTTGCGCGATGTGGAAAAGGGCCCGTCGCAGGGTGCCACTCTCTCGCGATTGGAAGCCGCGGTTCTCTCGCACCTGCGGACGGCTGCCGTGAAGAAGACGACGTCCGCCGCAGAGAAAGAGGCCGCGAAGAGCTCGGCAAGGAAAGCGGCGACCTCCAAGAAGGCCGCCTAGAGCGCCTTCCCCGTTCTCAGCTCGTCTGGTGATCCTTGCGCGGGGGCGACAGTGGTTTGCCTCCCGGTTCCGCTTTCATTGTTGGGCTCGAGTCGGTCATGCCGATACGCTTCACGCGGATTTGGTTGTGCACGTCCGTGACACCGGAAACGCGCTCCGTGACGTCTTCGATGAAGTGTTTGAAGCGGCGTTCGGTAACGGTCCCCGTCAACGTCACTTCTCCTTCTCGAACCGTCACCTCGACATCCGTTGGATCGACGTCGTCCAGGTTTCCGAGAAGGTCACAGACGTCTTCGCGAATCCGATCGTCGGAGCGCGTGTAGCCTTTCGGTCCCCTGAACTTGCGAACGGGGCCGCTCACGACGCCGAATCCACCTCGCGAGACGCTCGCGCCATCGAAGCTCATGTGCCCGCGCATCCGACTGCTCTCGGGCCGCATCCCCTGCGAATCGAAGCCGCCATAACTCGTAGGGCCGCTACCGTCGGGTCGAGCGTTGCCGGTAGCGTAACCACTCGAGCGATAGTCGATCGTACCATGGTTTTGACCGCGGTTGGAGCCCGCGGCGTATCCACGATTCCAGTCTTCTCGGCCTCTTGCCAACGCTCGCTCACGTTCATAGAACGGCGATTGCGACCGATCGTGCGCGCCGTCCCAAAGCGCGCCACCGCGTCCCCAGTGTGCACCGCTAGGCCCATAGTTGGGTCCGTAGTCCGCATCGCCTGGTCCCGAGGGCCCACGCTCGCTCCCGTCGAATCGGCGACCCGTCGGATCGTATCCGCTCGGGCTTCGCGGTGAAGCGCGCCCCATGTACTCGCCTTCGTCGAAAGCACTATCGGCCGCCCACCCCGGTCCAGATCGTTCGTTGGGCTCGTACTGACGCTCGAGCCCAGACAGGCTCGCGCGTCCTTCGCACCATTCGGGGATGTCCGAAGAGTGACCGCGCCTCGCGTGATCGTCCGATGCGGATGCGCGCGATTCGAAACGATCACTCGGATCGTAGTCCGGCGCGCTCGGGGCAGATGGATGGACAGGTTGTTTTCGATTTCGCATGGTTCGCTCCTTCTCAGCGGGTGATGTTGGTTCGAGCCTTCTTTCGCCGCACTTCGTGAGATTTGTCCCAGGTCGACGGCGGTGCCTCGTCGTTGGGACCATCGCCGATTCGCTCGAGCGATCGATGCGCGGGCCCGTCGAGAACGTTGCCCTCGACGTCGAATCGCGAGCCGTGACAGGGGCAGTCCCACGAAGCTTCGGCGCGATTGAACCGGACGAGACATCCCATGTGCGGGCACACCGCGGAGAGCACGTGAAGACGCCCTGAGACGTCGCGGTGGACGGCAGCGCGTCGTCCGCCGAGCTTCACGATCTTTC
>JAHFDV010000670.1 GCA_023248815.1 Myxococcales bacterium | reverse complement strand
ATGCTAGGACGACCTCGGTTTTCCCTGGGCTTCTCCGCACCGAGCTCGGCGCTAGTGTCCGAAGAATGAAAGCACTCATTCAAGATCTGATCGCCAAAGCCGACCTCACCCACGAGCAAGCCGAAAAAGTCGCCAACGTCGTTCGCGACTTCATCGGAGACAAACTACCTGAGGCGATCAAGGGCCCCGTGCTCGGCGCGCTCACGGGAGACAACATCGAGCACGCCGTCGACAAGGCGCGCGATCTGCTCGGAGGTTTGGTCGGCAAGTAAGCGCGACTCGCGGAGGGCGGTCTCGTTTTTCCCCGCCCCCAACTGCGTCGAGACGTGAGAAAACCCCGCCCATGAGTGATCAGCGTTCGCATGGGTTCGATCTCGTCGCCATCGCTCGCGATGTTGCGAAACGAGAAGGTTTCGACGTGGACTTCCCCTCTTCTCTCCCGTCGCCGCCGCCCGTCGTCCCACCATCGGTCGTCGACGAGCGATCGCTCCTCTGGTCTTCGATCGACAACTACGAGTCGACCGATCTCGATCAGGTGGAGGTCGTCGAGCGCCTCGCAGGAGACGTGATCCGCGTGAAGCTCGGCATCGCCGATGTCGACGCATTCGTTCCGAAGGACTCGGCGCTCGATCGGCATGCCGCTCACAACACGACGTCGCTTTATGCTGGGATCGCGACCTTCCCGATGCTCCCCGACGATCTGTCGAGCGGCGCGACGTCGCTTCTCGCCGGCGAGGAGCGTCTCGCAGTCGTGACGGAAATGGATGTGGCGCCCGATGGCTCGATCACGAATGCGCGTGTCTACGAGGCGCGCCTCACGAACCGCGCGAAGCTCGTCTACGAAGAGATCGGCGCTTGGCTCGAGGGACACGGGGAGGCGCCGAGCGCGTTTCGCGAAACACCAGGACTCGAAGAGCAAGTCGTCCTCCAGAACGAAGCCGCCGAGCGTCTCAGGCGGCGGCGCGTCGAGCACGGTGCGCTCGAGCTGGAGACGACGGAGACGCGAGCCGTCGCCAAGGACGGAGAGGTGGTCGACTTGCGCCTCACGGCGACGAACCGCGCACGCGAGCTCATCGAAGACTTGATGATCGCCACGAACGGCGTCGCCGCCAAGTGGCTCGAAGATCGCAAGCGCGCGTCGATTCGACGCATCGTGCGAAAGCCGAAGCGCTGGGATCGCATCGTCCTCGTCGCGCGCGAAAGAGGAGAGAGCCTTCCCCTCGAACCCGACGCCCTCGCGCTCTCGGAGTTCTTGCGACGGCAACGCGAAGCGAGCCCCGCGACGTTTGCAGATCTCTCACTCGCCGTCGTGAAGCTCATGGGCCCCGGAGAATATGTCGTCGCAGATCCCGACTCGCCGGAGACTCACTTCGGTCTCGCGGTCGACGACTACGCTCATTCGACTGCGCCGAATCGGCGGTACGGAGATTTGATCATTCAGCGACTCCTCAAAGCCGAAGCGCGCGGCGAGAACCCACCGTACGACGCGCGAGCACTCGGCGAGATTGCGCGCCTCTGCACGGAGCGTGAAGATCACGCGCGAAAGTTCGAGCGCACGATGCGAAAGGTGAGCGCGGCCTTATTTCTTTCGAAGCGCATCGGCGAGACGTTCGACGCGGTCGTCACGGGCGCGTCGAGCAAAGGGACCTTCGTGCGAACGATCCGGCCACATGCCGAGGGGCGCGTCGTTCGGGGCGAAGAAGGCCTCGATGTCGGTGACCACCTCCGCGTAAAGTTGGTCGCTACGGAGCCGACGCGTGGCTTCATCGATTTCGTGCGCGCTTGAATTGGGGCCAAAAAGGAGACTCTCGATGACCATCACGATCACCGCCTTTGAACGCTCCCCCGACGGTGGCAAGGGGCTCGCACGTGACACTCGCGTTCGCTGGGCGCTCGAAGAGGTAGGCCAACCTTATGACGTTCGCCTCGTCTCGTTTCGCGCCCTGAAGGAACCGGAACACGTGGCACTCAATCCCTTCGGACAGATCCCGACGTATGAAGAGGGCGATCTCGTGTTGTTCGAGACGGGGTCGATCGTTCTTCATCTTGCCGAGCGTCACGCGGGCCTCTTCCCGAGCGATGCCAATGCGCGAGCCCGCGCAATCTCGTGGATGTTTGCCGCCGTCAACTCCGTCGAACCGCCGATCCTCGAGCTCGTAAATGCGAAGATCTTGGAAGGTGACAAACCATGGACAGACGAGCGCATGCCGATCGTGAAAGATCGCGTCCGCAGTCGCCTGACGCAACTTTCTGCGCGACTCGGCAGCTCCGAATGGCTCGATGGTGTCTTCAGCGCGGGCGATTTGCTGATGGTGTCCGTACTGCTCCGCTTGAGAGCGTCGGGCCTGCTCGACGAATTTTCGAACCTCGCGGCCTACGTTGCTCGCGGTGAAGCACGACCGGCCTACAAGCGCGCATTCGACGCCCAGTTGGCGATCAACGCCCGATAACTACTTCATGCGTCGCTCTGAATTTTCAACGTCGACGAAGCTCATCGAGAAGGACGACGCTCTCACCCTGCGATCCGATGGCGGCCTGAAGATCGCCGTGGTCGCCGACTCACACAGCGCGCCGCATCCTCGCGTGCACGATCTCATTCGGAAGGAGTCCCCCGACGCGATCTTTCATGCGGGTGACATTGGCGATCTCGCCGTGCTCGACGGCCTCGCGAAGATTGCGCCCGTGCTCGCGGTCCGCGGCAACATCGACGTCCATGCCGCCGAGGTTCCCGATGTCCGA
>JAHFDV010000669.1 GCA_023248815.1 Myxococcales bacterium | reverse complement strand
CGCGTGACTTCGCTTCGTACACTTGGCGTGCGCGATCGAAGGAGACGCCGTCGTTCTTCCGGAAGTAGCCATTCGCCTTTGCTTCTTCGGCGCTCGTCGCGACCTTGGCGAGGGCGATGTTCTTGAAGACCTGCGTCACGATCTCACTCGTCGGCACCGTGGTTCCCTCGGGGAGCGCATCGAGCGCGCGCCAGAGGAGATTGAGATTGCCGCCGCCGCCGGGGATGAGGCCCACGCCGACTTCGACGAGACCCGAATACGTCTCGGCCGCTGCCTGCACCGCATCGGAACCGAGGCACACTTCGAGACCACCACCGAGCGTCATTCCGTAGGGCGCGGCAACGACCGGAACCGTCGCGTATTTCAAGCGCTGTGTGGCCGCTTGGAATTGCTGAATCATCGTGCGAATCGAATCCCACGAGCCTTGCGCGGCCGCCATGACGACGAGGAAGAGATTCGCGCCGACACAGAAGTGATCGCCTTCGTTCGTGATGAGAAGACCGCGGAAGTCTTGCTCGGCCTTTGCCGCAGACTGATGAATCATCGTGATGACGTCGGGGTCGATGCTGTTCGCCTTCGTCTTGAAGGTCAGCGCGAGCACCCCGTCGCCGATGTCCCACGCTTCTGCGCCGTCGTTCTTGATGACGGGCTTCGGGCCCTTCTTGAGCGATGGGAACGTCACATAGCGCGGATCTTTTTCGCGCTCGACGTAGGCTCCCTTGAAGGGATCGTAGAACGCGCCGTCTTCGCGATAGAACGAAGCGACGTTCGCCGCACGCATCTTCGTGATCGCTTCGGGAAGCTTCACGCCGTCCTTCACCATGCGGTCCGTCGTCTCGGCAAAGCCGAGCGCGTCCCACGTTTCGAAAGGTCCGAGCTCCCAGTTGTAGCCCCACTTCATCGCGTCATCGATCGCAACGACGTTGTCGGCGATCTCACCGAGGCGACGTGCCGAGTACGCGAGCGATCGCGAGAGCACCTTCCAACCGAATGTGCCCGTCGGACCCGTGTCGGCGACGAGCTTCTTCAAACGCTCTTTCGTATCTTCGATCTTGAAGAGCGGCTTGGTCGCGGCTTTGACGGCATCGGTTCCGCCCTTGGGACGGTAGTTGCCCGTCTTCGGGTCGAGCGTCTCGATGCCCTCTTTCGTCTTCTTGTAGAAGCCGCCCTTGGTCTTGTCGCCGAGCTGCTTCTTCTCGATCATCGCCTTGATGTAGGCGGGGAGCTTGAAGACTTCGCGGTCCTCGTCGTCCGTGAGGGACGTGTAACAGTTCTCGGCGACGTGCCCGAACGTGTCGAGACCGACCATGTCGGCGGTGCGGAAGCTCGCGCTCTTCGGGTGGCCCATCGGCGTTCCCGTGATCGCGTCGACGTCTTCAGGCGTGAGGTCGCTCGTGACCATCTCGTGGATCGCCGTCATCATCGCGTGCGCGCCGATGCGGTTACCGACGAAGTTCGGCGTGTCCTTGCCCATCACGATGCCCTTGCCGAGCGAGTTCTCGCCGAAGCTGCGAACGCGATCGAGCGTCTCTTTCGAGGTGTCCGGGCCGACGACGAGCTCGAGGAGCTTCATGTAACGGACGGGATTGAAAAAATGCATCACGAGGAAGCGGCTCTTGAAGCCTTCGGTGCGACCCTTGAGCATCTCGACGATGCGGAGACCCGACGTGTTCGACGCGATGATCGTGTCGGGGCCGATGACCTTCTCGAGGCGTTCGAAGAGCGACTGCTTCGCTTCGATCTTTTCGATGATCGCTTCGATCACGAGGTCGACGTCCTTGAGCTTCTCGAGATCGTCTTCGGTGTTGCCCGTCTGCACGAGGAGCGCGCCGTTCTTGTGGAAGAAGGCCGCGGGGCGAGACTTCGTCGCCTTTTCGAGACCGCCCGCTGAAAAGCCGTTACGCGCTGCGGGCACCTTCTTTTGGGCGTCCGTGAGGTTCGGGGGAACGATGTCGAGGAGCAACACCTCGACGCCCGCATTGGCGAAATGCGCAGCAATTCCACTTCCCATGACACCTGCACCGATGATGGCGGCGCGTCGAATCGGCTTTCCCATGATCCTTCTTCTCCTTAGGCCGAGAAGTTTCGCATACGAAACATCTGGCTCGGGGACTCTAGAGCCAAATCGGGACGGATGGAACTGCGAGGAGACGGGGTTTCGAACATCTCGACAGGGCCCACGCCGGCGCTTGAAGTTCTCGAGGAAATTTGAATTTCGGAAGAAGGATTCAGCAGTCGGGAGCGGATTCCCGATACATCCCTTCCGAGAGACCCGTGAGCGCCGACGCTAGGCTTCCCTGCGCAAACGACACGAAAAATTGATTCAGTGCGAAGGCAAATGAATCGTCGACGTCGCGACGGCGCGCTCTTCACGACTCAGCGCCGTCTTGAAATCGGGGCGATCCGGATACCGCTCGGCCAAGCGCTTGTAGAAGTCCGCCGCTTCGCGATGCATGCCGAGGTTCGCGGCTTGACTCGCGGCGCGCTCCGCCAAGGCATCGTTCGTGGTGTCTTTTTCGATCGCCGTCTTGAGGAACGCGAGCGCGCGGGTCGCCCGCCCAGAGTTGGCTTCGAAGTCGGCAGCGGCGACGAGGTTTCGCGTGCAGTCGGCCTGCGTCGTACAGCCTGCGCGAGCGAGCTGATCGATGAGAGCCGTCTCTTCTTTCGCTTTGTACTTCTGCGCGCGCGCGATCGCGCCCATGAGGCACTCGCTGCGATCTTCGACGCGATCGACCTCTTT
>JAHFDV010000256.1 GCA_023248815.1 Myxococcales bacterium | reverse complement strand
AGCTCGAGAGGCGCGCCCTCGAAGCCGAGCAGGTGATGGTCGCTCTGGCCCGTGGCCAAGTGGACGCCGTCATGATCGATGGCGCAGCGACGCCGCCTGTCCTTCTGCAGACGGCGCAGGATGCGCTGCGCCGCAGCGAGAAACTTCTTCGCTCCATCTTCCACGCCGCGCGTGCCGCGATGTTCCTCGTCGACGGCGAAGGAAAGTTCATCGACGTAAACTTCGCCGCGTGCGAGCTGTACGGGCTCACTCGGGAAGAGGTCCTCGTTCGTGACATTACCGACTTCATAGAAGTGCCTGAGAGCGCCCGAACCGAACCTTCCGGGCCGCGCGCTGCCGAACGACGCTGCGAATGCACTCTCGTCCGAAGTGATGGCACCGAACGAGCCGTCGAGCGGACCACGGTGCCCGATGTCGCCGAAGGGCTCCACTTGCACGTGGTGCAAGACATCTCAGCTCAAAAGCAGGCGGAGCGTGACGTCGTAGCTTCTCTGGCGGAAACCGAGCGCGGTCGGCGCAAGCTCGAGGCGACGCTCGATGCGCTTCCTGTCGGCGTTTGGATCGCGGATGCGACCGGGAGGATCACTCAAACGAATCCCGCGGCGTCGCGAATCTGGGGCGGCAGGGCGCCACACGTCGGCAGTCCGGCGGAGTACGCCGTTTACAAAGGATTTTCTCCGCGCACTGGCGAGCCTCTCCAACCCGAAGAGTGGGCAATGGCTCGAACGCTTCGATCGGGCGAGCCCATCTTTGCCGAACCGGTCGTGATTGAACGTTTCGACCGCACGCGCGGGCACGTTCTCGTTTCGGCCGCACGAATCGTCGATGAAGTCGGCAGCGTCATTGGCGCCGTAGTGGTCATTGTCGACGTCACCGACGCGCAAGAGGCGGCGCGAGAGCGCGAGCACCTCGTCGCCTCCCTCGAGCACGAGCGCCGCCGCCTCGGAACGTTGCTCGAGAAGGCGCCCGCTTTCATCGTCCTCATGAGAGGCAAAGATCACACGGTAGAATTTGCCAACGAGGCCTACTTGGCACTCATGGGCGGGAGCGTCAAAGTCGGAGACTCGTGCGCACAAGCAGCGCGAAAATCGCTCGTCACGGACGATTCCATCGCACGGCTGGACAGGGTCCTCGAAACAGGCGAGCCCTTCACCGGATCCAGCGCACCGATTCTCGTCGGTGGACGGCCTGGAGTGAAGCAGGAGCTTCGGTACGTCGATTTCGTTTTGCAGCCGCTGGTCGAAGCGGACGGGTCGAGAACGGGCGTCTTCGTCCACGGAGTCGACGTCACCGATGCGACGCTCTCGCGGCAGCGCCTACGCGCGCAGTTCCATGAGGCCCCGGTGCCCACGTACGTTTGGCAGCGCGTCGAACGCGCCGGCAAGAAGTCCTTCGTGTTGCTCGACTTCAACAAGGCTGCCCTCGAAGCCTCGAAGGGGCATATCGAGCGTTCTCTCGGCCAAAGTGCAGACGTCTATTTCAAAGATGCTCCAGAGGTAGTGGACGACCTCCGTCGTTGTCTCGAAGAGGGCATCATCGTGCGCCGGGAATTCGATCGCTCGGATCCCGTCACGAGGGAAGCTGGGCGCTACTGGGTGACCTACGCGGCGGCGCCGCCCGACCTCGTCATCGCGCACGCTGAAAATATCACCTCTCGCGCGAAGCTCGAAGAGCAGCTGCGCCAAGCGCAGAAGATGGAAGCGCTGGGACGACTCGCAGGAGGGGTCGCGCACGACTTCAACAACCTGCTCTCGGTAATCCTCAGCTACTCCGCGCTAATCCTTGCCGCCCTCGAGGCGAATCACCCGATGCGCGACGATATTGTCGAGATCCAAAGCGCTGGTCGACGCGCGACGGATCTCACCAAGCAGCTTCTCGCCTTCAGCCGGCACGAGATGCTGCATCCAAGCGTCGTCGAGGTCGCAGAAGTGGTCGAGGGGATGAGCGCCATGCTGGCTCGCCTCCTCGGCGAAGGCATCGCATTGGCAATTCTCGCCAACGCAGATGTTGGCTGTGTGATCGCAGATCCGAGTCAGCTCGAACAAGTCTTGATGAATTTGGCAGTCAACGCACGCGACGCGATGCCGGGAGGGGGGAAGCTCACCATCGAGCTCGCAAACGTGAGGATCGACGAAGGACAGAGCGAGCACCCCATCGGCTTGATCGCCGGCGACTACGTGTTGCTTTCGACGACGGACACCGGGATCGGGATGGACGAGGAGACGCGCGTTCGTGTTTTCGAACCGTTTTTCACGACCAAAGATCGCGGTAAGGGCACGGGGCTCGGGCTGTCTACGGTCTTCGCGATCGTCGAGCGGAGCCGAGGCCAGATATTCGTCGAGAGCGAGCTGGGTCGCGGAACCGCGCTGAAGATTTACCTTCCGCGTACGGGTCGTGCGCCCGGAGAGCGATCACAGACGAAGGAGATGGCGGTCGGCGGCACGGAGACCATCCTCCTCGTCGAGGACGACGATCAAGTGCGCGCCGTAGCCTCGGCCATTTTGCGTAAAAACGGCTACGTCGTGCTGGAGGCTTCGACAGGAGGCGAGGCGTTCTTTCTTTCGACGGACTCGTCGACCGAGATCCATCTCCTCCTGACCGATGTCGTCATGCCGCGAATGAGCGGAAAAAAGCTCGCGGAGAGCCTCCAGTCGAAGCGCCCCGGGATGGGAGTGCTCTTCATCTCCGGTTACGGAAACGACGTTGTCGTGGAAGAAGGCGGCCCATGGTCCAGCACGATGTTTCTGCAAAAGCCGTTGACGCCCGAAGTACTCCTCCTCAAGGTCCGCGAGGCTCTCGACGAAAAGCGCGCCGATCGACGACCGGGCTCTTGAGAAATGATGTTCCGCGGTCCACTCCGGGTAACATCGCGCGCTGACATGATCCGCCCTCAACAGTCCAATGGCCAAAAGGTGTCCACGGGTATTCTCGGTTTCGACGAGATCGCGGGAGGCGGGCTGCCTCGCGGTCGCACGACTCTGCTCGTCGGCGGCGCGGGGTGCGGCAAGACCGTTTTTGCCCTCCAGTCCCTCGTAGCCGGCTCACGCGAAAAGGAGCCGGGCGTCTTCGTTGCGTTCGAAGAAGATGCTGCGCAAATCGTTGCCAATGCCGTGAGCTTCGGTTGGGGCATCGAAGGGATGTCGAAGAAGAAGCTCTTCTTCTTCGATGCCCGGCTCTCTCCGGAGGTCGTAAAGGCGGGCCAATTCGATCTCGTCGGAATGCTCGCGCTCCTCAAAGCGAAGGTCGAAGAAATTGGCGCCAAGCGAATCGTCTTCGACGGTATCGATGTGCTCCTCGGTCTACTGGACGATCCCGCAGCGGAGCGGCGTGAAATTTATCGCATCCGCGATTGGCTCGTCGCGATGCGCCTCACGGGCATCATCACGCAAAAAGCGCATTCCGTGGACGCCGGGCATCACTATGACTTTTTGCAGTTCATGGCCGACTGCGTGGTGACGCTCCGGCATCAGGTGATCGACGGCGCTTCTCACCGAAGCCTTCGAGTGACGAAGTATCGCGGCTCGAGTTTCTCCGCGGACGAGTACCCACTTGCTCTCTCGGCTCGCGGGGTCGACGTCACTCCTCGCGGTCCTAGCGAGCTCGTCTACAGAGTTTCCGAAGAGCGCATTTCGTCGGGACTCGAACGTCTCGATGGAATGCTCGACGGCGGATACTACCGAGGCAGCAACGTCCTCATCTCGGGAGCTCCCGGGACGGCCAAATCGACGTTGGGAGGTCTCTTCGCCGAAAGCGCGTGCAAACGTGGAGAGCGGACGCTGTACGTGAGCTTCGATGAAGGCGCAGCACAGATCGTGCGCAACCTTCGTTCGGTCGGTATTCGGCTGGCTCCTCATCAGAAGTCGGGCCTGCTCAAAATGTTCTCGACACGAACCCGCACGACGAGCGTCGACGAGCAGTTTCGGCAACTGCACGAGATCGTCAATGACTTCGCACCACGCTGCGTCGTCATCGATCCATTCTCTGCGCTCTCGACGAAGGCGTTCCGTTCTTCGTCCGTCGATACGGGACAGCGGTTCTTGGACTTCTTGAGGCGTCAGGAAATCACCGTGTTGAACACGTCGTTGCTCGACGGCCTTGGCGCCGACGAGGCAACGGCGACGGCGATCTCGACCGTTGCCGACACGTGGATTCACCTTTCGTACGTCGCACAAGATGGCGAGCGCAATCGCGCGTTGACGATCGTCAAGTCGCGCGGAATGGCTCACTCCAACCAGGTCCGAGAGCTCACGCTGTCGGCCAAGGGAGTATCGATGACGGACGTGTTCATCGCCCAGGGAAAGGTACTCATGGGAGTCGCGCGATGGGAGCGAGAGCAGTCTGAGGCAGTAGCAACCATCCGCGCCCAGATCGAAAACGAAAATAAACGTCTGCAGTTGGAGGTTGCACAAGCCGAGGCGGCGGCGCGCATGGAGGTCGTGAAGAGAGAGATGGAAGCGCGCAGGGTCGAGCTCGCGAATTTGTCGGACGTAACAGGAGCAAGCGCATCGCGCCTCGACGCTCAGCGCAACACGCTGAAACGTTTGCGCCGCGCGGATAGCGAGCCGCTAGGCGCCGCTCGCTCGAGCAAGAAATCTCCCCCACGAGCGGCGAGCAAGAGAGGAGGCCGCTGATGCCCAAGAAGGTCCTCAGCTCGCGACCGCAGAAGCTCCGCCTCTACGTGGCAGGACATGCTCCAAATTCGATCCTTGCGATCGCCAACCTCAAGCTCATCTGCGAAACGCACCTACCTACGGATCACGAGCTCGAGATCGTCGATCTTCTCGAAGATCCGCGACGTGCACTCGCCGACGGGATTGTCGTCACCCCGACGCTCCTTCGCCTCCATCCGCTCCCTGTTCGGAAGGTGATCGGCAACTTGAGTGACGCGAGCCAAGTGCTCTTGGCGCTTGGCCGGTAAAGTTCGCCTGAGCTTGCTCGTGAGCGTTTGAGGCGCCTTTGAAGGCGCAACCTCCTCGCCCTACGCCGCAAGAACACCGCGCCGTGAGTGCGACCTCCCGATATCTTCGCGAGCGGACGCACCGTGATCGCGCTCACGTCCGTTCCAATGTCTTGCTTCCGAATACGCGCGGGCTTGCAATCGACCGTACGTACATATCGTGGTAAATATCCATGTATGGATAAGAACCCGATCCATCGCGTTACGACCAATCTGCCTTCCGAGCTTCTAGACGAAGCCTGTAGCGTGACGGGAAAGGGAATCACCGAAACGCTCGTCGAAGGGCTTCGGCTGATCAAGCGTTCGAGCGCGTTGGAGCGCGCGTTGCGACTCAAGGGAAAGCTTGAGTTGAACGTCGACCTCGATGGATCCCGTGAACGCCGTCGTCGTTGATACCTCGAGTTGGATTTCGTTCTTCAGAGGCGATTCGAAGGTCGCGATTGACGAGCACCTAGCGGTCGGCCAGGTATTCCTGCCCCCAATCGTCTGCGCGGAATTGCTCAGTGCCCCTCTCAAGAAGAGCGAACGGTTGGAGCTCACTGGTTTGTCGAGGCATTGCCACTCTGCGAATGCGCGCTCGATCATTGGGTGCGCGTCGGAGCCCTTCGCGCAACGCTCGCGAAGAAAGGCATCGTGGTGTCGACACCAGATGCGCATGTTGCACAATGCGCGATCGATCTCGATGCGGGGCTGATTACCGAGGACAAGATCTTTCGGCACGTCGCAGCCACGCGACCGCATTGCCCGCTCTGAGACTGCGCGCTCGATCATTGGGAACGACTCGGCTCGCTTCGCGCGATGCTCGCTTGCTGGGGTTGCCTCGTGCAGCGACGACTTCGTCTCCTCGTCCTGCAAGCCAACTCACATTCCATCTCGCCTTCCGTCCCCGTATTCTCGCGCCAACATGCCCGACATCGAGCTCACGCGACGAGCGTTACCCGCGCTCTTCTCTGTCGCACCCTTTCTCTGGGGCGCTCTCGCTGCTCTCTGGATGACTCTCTCGATCGTCGTATCCGCCTGGATCGCCTCACGAGGCGCGCCGCCAGCGACTGCGCATTGGTCCGAGAGGGCACGAGCTCGCTTTCCCGTGAGCGTCACCATGTTCGTCTTGTTTCTCTTCTCGCTGAGCTTTCCGCTCGTCGTGCTCACTCGACATCTCGAGCTCGTGATGGGTGTTTCGCGCGTCGCGAGTATTCTCGGTGGGGTCGTGCTGGCGTACGCATTCATTGCGCGGCCGCTCACTCTCCGCGTTCTTGGGCGGCGCGGTCTCGCGTTCCCGGTGGACACTGCGGGCGTCCGGCTGGAATCCTTCCCGACGGTCCTGCTCTTTTGCGCGATCGCTTTTGCTGCGTGGTCTCTGCCGGTGTGGGTGGGACTCGCGGTCAATACGGCGGTGATGTTTGTCTACGCGCGCTGGGGTTTCCTCTCTTTCTTGCGCGTGACGCGACGTCTCGTCCCCTCGGCCCGTCTCGAAAAGATTGCTCGCCCTCTTTTGAAAGAGGCAGCCCTCGGAGATGCTTCCGCGTCGGTTTATCGATCGGGATCGGCCAATGCACTGGCTTTCCCGCACGCGCGGATGCTCTGCGTGACGACGGTCGCCATGGATCACCTCGACGACGAAGAGATCGGCGCAGTCTTGAGTCACGAGATTGGTCACCTCCGCGAGTCCGCAGCCGTTCGCTGGGGTCGAATCATTTTTATCACGACGCTCGTCCCCAACATCGCCGCAGCATTGGTGTTCCTCGTTCGCGGATCGCCTGCGCTCACGTTCATTCCGCTCGCGTTCGCTTGGGTCGGGATCATCGGCGCGAAAATGCTCGGCAAGTATGCCGAGAAGAGCGCCGACTCTCATGCGATCCATACGGCGGATCACACGGTTTATGCGCGAGCGCTAGAGCACATCTATTCGTTGAATGGCGTGCCGGCGGTCTTGAGAGGCAAGGGAGGAATTCACGGGCACCTCTACGATCGCCTCGTTGCAACCGGAACGACGCCGAGTTTTCCGCGGCCACTCCCTCCTAAGCGAGCAATTTCTGCCACCCTCGTAGGCGTCTTCGTTCTCTTCGGCGGGTACGTGGGCTGCATCCTCCTCGCCGACGCGTCGCTCGATGGTCTCTCCCGGGTCGCGCTGGGCCTCGCCAACTCACGAGAAGTGCAAACCCTCGCTGCTGAACGTTATCTGGCGAAAGACACGGACGTGGCGGTGGCGCTCTATCGCGGACTGGCCGACAAGAATCCTGCGAGCTCTTCCTACGTCGACAATCTCGTGCTCGTGCTTGCTGTCGCGGGACGTTGTGACGAAGCGTGGAAGGCTAAAGCGGAAGCGGTCAATCGACAGAATGATGATCTGGCGAGCTTTGCGGGTTGGGAAAGTGCCGAGGCCGCAGCGGCGCAGCAAGCGGAGGATGCGTTGGAGAAGCATTGCCGTTGAGGTCGAGCGCTCGGCGGAACTCGAGGCCGTGAGCCGGACGACATAAGAATCACCGTCAGCGTCGCCCTGGCGCGGATGGCGCTAGCGTCCGATCATTTCCGTATGTGCCGAACTCGCACGCGGCGCGCGATGTTCTAGAATCAAGATTCGGAGCAAAGGGGGGGCATGAACAAAGACACAACGAAACGTCGAGCCGCGTTGCAAGCGGGCTCGCTCTACATCCTGATATGCGCCGTCTCGGCGCAAGTTGCCGGCTGCGATGGGGGCACCACCACACCCCAGTATCGCGTCGGTGGAACAGTCACGGGGCTTCTGGGTAATGGGCTCGAGATCTGGATACATGGTGCCTCGCAGACCATCACGTCGGACGGCGCGTTCCAGTCGGAGCGGGTATTTGCGACAGGTGAAGCGTTCTCCGTGACCATTCTGGGGCCTCCGTCCAATCCATCCCAGTTGTGCACCGTCGAGGGCGGGAGTGGCGTCGTCGAGCGAAGGGATGTCGACAGCGTTCGCATTCGATGCGGGCCCCCCATCTTTCAAGTGGGCTTCACCGTTACGGGACTGCACGCGCCTCTCGGGCTGCGGCTAAACGACGCCGAGGATTTGAAAGTGGTCAGCGATGGAACGTTCGCCTTTTCAGAACGGCGCGAGATCGGATACCGCTACGACGTTCGCATCACCGCGCAACCGCAATCGCCGAGTCAGAGCTGCGTAGTGACGAACGCCACGGGAGAGGTCCGCGGCGACGTGACGAACATCGCGATCACGTGCGTAACGACGAAGTTCAGCGTTGGCGGTTCGATCACGGGCCTCGT
>JAHFDV010000038.1:5276-21534 GCA_023248815.1 Myxococcales bacterium | reverse complement strand
AATCGAGAAGCCGTTCAACAGCCAGAACTTGCGCGGATTGGAGCGAAGATTTGCGGCAGCACGTGACGACTGAGGCTCACTCTTTGCCGAGCTTGGAGAGCACCGTACGGAGTGCGTCCAGTCGCTGGGTCTCGCTCTTCTTCAGCTCCTCGACCTTGACCTGAAGCGCGCGCGTGCGCTCTTCGGCGGCGACCATCTTCGTCACGAGCTTCTCCTGTCCGCCGTGCTCGCCGAGTGAGTGTGCGTCCTCGCGCAGACGGGCGCGCTCCTTTTCGATACTCGCAACCTCCTGTTGGGCGGTTACGGTCTTCAATCGGATCTCGTCGATCTCCTTCATCGCGCTTGCGGCGGCGACGGCGACGGCCTTGTCTGCGGCCGCGAGCGCTGAAGATGTCGAGAGATCCGTGAAGAATTTGGCATTGAGGCTTTCGAGTCGCGTCGCATTCATCAGCCCTTCTTTGCTCGTGGTTTCTCGAGTGAATCGCGAATGCGGGGCCGCACGAAAAATCGCGATCGGCCGCTCGTCGTCGAAGTCGATGGCGTCCGCACCCGTCAGCGTCGCGTTCCGCTTGATGTCGAGCTTCATGAAGACGGAGCGCGCCTGCCCACTACGGTTCTCGATTTGCCATTCACTTTCGGTCGTGCGGACGAAGTGCGACTTCACGTCGTTGCCGGAGAACGTGAGGCGCTTCACTTCTTCTCCAACGCGGTGCTTCATCTCCGTCACGTCGACGTCGATGTCGGCACCAAATGTCAAAAATCGGCGCTCCTTACTGCGGACACGATCGAGCGCGGCCTCTCCAGCAAATCCCCCGTCGAAGAAGAACGAGATCGTGCCGGGAGGCAACGTTTGCGACGTGTCATTGACGATGCGCACACCGCTTCTTGCCTCCGATCCGCGGGAATCAATCCAAGCGACCCGCTCCGTCGAGATCGACTCCTGCAAGAAGGGAACGAGCGAAGAAGAATGTGCCCGCAACGAGAGTACGGTCGGAATTCTGTAGACGAAGAGGGCGCCGTTCTCTTCACCCGTTGCCGACACAGTGGGAGCAAGGTCTCCTACTTCGAGAAGGGAACTCTCGGAGGAGGCTCCCGCGCCGTGGCCGATCGACCCGATGCTCCCGAGCCCGATGCCTTCGCCGGTCCCCCCGCCGCCCTCTCCCATTCCAGAGAGCCCCATTCCACCAGCGCCGAAAGCATCGCCGACGTGATCGCCCCAGAGCGAGTCAGCAGTGACTCCCGAGAGCTGCGCCACCGTCGAGAGCTCATGTTGCGGAGTGACGAGCTGCCTTCGTGAATAGCGAGGAGCGGCGAGCGGGAAGATGAACGAATCGGGCCGACCGTTGACGAGCTCCGTACGAACGCCGTGCCAGTCTTCGTCCGTGTCGTTGTGGAGGAGCGCCCACGCTTGGAGCGTTGCGTGCGTCGGATCATTCGACGAAACCAGGCGATAGCTCGTTCGCCAAACGGGCGTCTCGGCGATGTATCCGAGCGTCACGTCCTCTCCCGGGCGACCCAAGAGGCGAAGGTCGTGGTGGCTGGCGGCGCCGTGAGCGAGGAGAGACTCGAGCGCGCGATCTAGTCGCGCGGCGTGGGCGGGATCGGATGGTCGCACGGAGACGAGATCGCTTGCGTCGATGCGGACAATCTCGCCGTTCGTCGTGAGCACCGAGAGCTGCATCGCTCCCTTCTCGGTCGCGTTGCCAGGCTTCGATGCGCCCTCCTTCGTCTTGCTCGCTTCGACTTCCTTGTCGATCACAGGCGGCCGCGCGTCTTCCACGTGAATGAGGCGACCCTGAATCGAGCGCTGTTTCGTACGTACGGCGACCGGCGATCCCTCGAGACTACGCAAGAGGTCCTCGTACGTGATCGGTCCCTCCCCATCCTTTGGAAGACCTGCAAGGGCGCGCGCGGGACCGTTGCTGAGTCGACTTCCGAATTCGATGCCTTCGACGAGCGCCTTCTTGTTCCCTGAAAGAACGACCAACGTCTTCAGTGCATCGTCGAGGTGTCCCGCTGGAACGGGCAACCCTTCTTGGTCAGCTCGGGGAATGCTGCCGCGGCGCTCGAAGTATCCGACACCGGTCTCGTAGAGGCGCAACGTGTGGAGAGGCAACACGCTCCGGGACGGGCTCGCGCGCCCCGCACATCCCGAAGAGAGCACCGCGAGGAGAGCCAAAGTCGATCGTGAGCGCATTCATGAGACGGACACACGCGAAGTGCGAGAAGTTCCCGCAGCGCGCAGATCACACGAATCGCGCTAGAAAGAAAGAGTATGTGCGTCGAGGTCCCGGTAAGCGGAGATGGAGACCATCGCGAGACGCCGCGATACCCGCGCTGCGGCCCGGCGGAGCCGCCTGCCCTACGGCGCGGGAGCGGCGCTGCGAAGCCCATCGCAGCCTAAAGCTTCGACGTTTGCGTGCGCGCCTCCGGTTGGGTCCACCGGGCCTTGCACGGTTGCCGACGCATCCCGCTCTTTGCGGTCCGCGCGTGTCGCGGCGAAGATGGGAGTACCTGCACACACGTAACAGCATTCAGCACCGGTCCTCGCATACCGAACAAAAAGCGGCCACGGCGTCTACAGAGGCTACGGCGCCATCGACAGCGCAAGGAGTGCGAGTCCGAACGAGGCCTTTCCAGCGTCGCCCTGAATGTCGAGCGCGCCCGAGTTCAAGCGTTCGTAGCAAGAGGCGAGTGTCGGCGCTTCGTCGAGCGTTGGTGCAGAGACGACCTTCAAGTCATCTACGAGTCGCAAGAAGGTGAGGCCAGATAGGAGACCCACGAGCTGGCGGAGTGCCCGAAACGTTGCGCGCGCGTGCTCGTCGAGGGGAGACCCGTCGTGGAGGGCCGCCAACGCGAAGGCCGTTTCATCATCGAGACGAAGGAAGAGCGCGAGCGTTGCGAGATCGTAATGCGGATGGTTGAGCCCCGCGATGTCCCAATCGACTAGCCATGCACGTGTACCATCCCAAAGTATGTTCGTTGGATTGGCATCGTTGTGGCTGACAACGCGCCGTGGGTCCGCCGAGAGCGTCGCTTCGAGGGCATCGAAAGTCGGCCCGAGGGAAAGCGCCCATGCTGGAAAGCCAATGCGGAGCCGACCTTTCTCGAATGATAAACGTGCGTGATGCACGGGATCGCTGGGCGCAATGTTCGAAGGATCGAGCGCATGCAGTGTCCGAAGCTGCTCGATGAGGGCCGCGATCGTCCTCTGGCGCTGGGCGGGGTCGCTGAGCACGGCCCCGAGTGGTCTTCCGTTTACGCGCACCGAGACGACGGCGCGCGCCGCTTCATCGACATGGACGACGGCGGGGGCGATGTTCGCCTCCGAAACGCGATGGAGGAGCTTCAGTTGGCGTGCGAACGCTTCGTGGGGCACCTCACTTCCCTGAATACGAAGCACGTACGCTCCTCGTGACGTCGTCACGGCGTAGACGCCTGCGCCCGAGAGACCGACGTTGATGGCCTCGATGGTCTCAACCTCGCCGACGCGATTCGGCGGGAGAAGAGGCAAGAGCGCGGCCTGTTCGACCTCTGAACTCGACATCTCTCGAATGCTAAGTGCAGGCCTCGTGTTACGCCATCAATTGGTCCATCCATGCACCGCCTCTCCGCTCTTCTTCTCTTCACCCTCGCGTTTCTCTTTGCTCCTTCGGCTCGCGCGCAAGATCGCATCAAGGTCGGCGCGTACGTGAACCAAGTTTCCGCGCTGGACCTCAAAGGCAATCAATTCACCGTCGACTTCTGGCTCTGGTTCGTTTGCAAAGGTTGCACTACGTCTGCCGTCGACTCGTTCGACGTCGTCGGTGCGCGGATCAATTCGAAGACGAGCATCATCAGAAAAACGCTGCCTTCCGGGGAAGAGTACGCATCGGTCCGCGTGAACGCGACGATTCACTCGCAGTGGGACTTGAAGCGCTATCCGCTGGACGATCACGATCTCGAGATTCGAATCGAGGACTCCGAGCTCGACGAGACCAAGCGCATCTTTTTGACGGACGCAGAAAATCAGGGGACCGATCCAGAACTCGGCGTTGCCGGATGGGAGATCGCCGGCTTCTCGGCGGGCGTCCTACCGCATCGCTACCTTTCGAACTACGGCGACACGTCGATCGCCAAGAACGCGGAATCGCGCTTCAGCC
This sequence comes from Myxococcales bacterium, assembly GCA_023248815.1. Classification (GTDB taxonomy): domain Bacteria; phylum Myxococcota_A; class Polyangia; order Polyangiales; family Polyangiaceae; genus JAHFDV01. Next base: position 17,392 of record JAHFDV010000038.1, on the reverse strand, counting down.
GCTACGCGTTCGTGATCCATGCGAAACGCAGCGGTCTCGCGCGTTTTCTCAAGGTCACGTTTCCGCTACTCGTCTCTGTCATCGTCGCGTGGTGCGCCTTCTTCGTGCGTCCAAAAGATGCGAGCCCTCGCGTTGCGATCTCGGTGGGCGCGCTGTTTGCGACGGCGGCCGCAACCGTGGCGATGAACAGTCAGTTGCCGGAGATCAACTACGTGACCCTCGCCGACAAAGTCGTGTTCTCGAGCCTCGGAATGATCTCGATCTCGCTCCTCGCAACCGTCGTCTCCCTCTCGCTCCACTATCGGAATCGCGAGAAGGATCACCACAAGATCGATCGCATTGGAGCCATCGTGTTCCCGATTCTCTATGTCACCTTGTTGGTTGCGGTCGTTCGCTGAGCGGACGTCCGCCCGGGGAGCGGAATCGTCTCAGGCAGTCGCGATTGCGAGCCAATCGACGAATGGCGCCGAAACCTTGCACGCATCGGCGAGCCACTTGGCGAGCTTTGGCGAAGTGAGGAGCGCCTTCGGAATCGGCGGAAACATCACGGTGAGTCCCTTGTAGCTGAGGAGCTCTGCGCGGGGATGCTCGGGCGAATACCCTTTGGGGGCACGCTTCAATCGGTCGTACGCGCGAGGCGTGAAGCCCTTCTTCGTCAGCGCAGCGAGGATCTTCTCGAGCTCTTTTCCGCGCTTGTCATCGGCGACGGCCGCGCGAAACCGTTCGAGAGATTCTTTTTCCATCATGTAGTGACCGGCGCCAGCGAAGGTATCTTTGGCTCCGACCTGAAAGTAGAGAGCCATCGGCACGTCGGTGACGCCCTTGCCACCACGCGCGATTGGAATGAGTCCACCCACGTGCGTCTTGTAAGGCGCCTTGTCTTTCGAGAACCGCACGTCGCGGTTGATGCGAAACACCTTGGGCTCACCGAGATCACATCGCGCATAAGAAGCGTCGATGGTCTCGCGCAAGCCGCCCAAGAGTGCCTTCATCGGAGCGTTCCACTCCGTTTCGAATTCTGCCTTGTGAGCGTGAAACCACTCGCGAGTATTTTTCTTGGCGAGGGTTTTGAAGAACTTCGCGTCGGAATCGGGAAAACCGCTGAACGTGCTCATGCGTCGTGCAGTGTAAACCGCTGGGTCAAATGGCGCGCGGGCGAAGTACCCAAGCGGTATCCACGTGGCCTTCGACATCCATCGACTTTTGGAAGGCTTCGAGAACTTTGGGTGGCGGCGTCATGAGGAGCACGCGATCGAAGGTGCGGGCACGCTCGACCGTCTCCTCGATGGCTTCGGTCGGATACTCCTCCTCTCCAAGCTTCAAGCCGGCGTACTCCTCGACGTAGGTCTTCTTGTCGAAGGGCGTCTTCCAAGCGATCGGGCGCCAGGGGTCGTCGAACTGCACGTCGCCATTGGACGCGAACAAGTAGGGTGTGACTGCGTTCTGATTCACGATGAGGTAGCACGCGGCGTGACCGATGCCCCAGGTCTGGCCATTGGGAAACTCGTGTTCACTCATGGTGGGAGGTCGAAGCACGTTGCGCCGTTGGACTCGACGAGAAGCGGAGTTTCACGCGATCGATGATAGGGCAAGGTTCGATCAACGAGCGCCTTCTCGGCACATTTTTTCAGGGCGCCCCGTCAATTCGCCGAAAGATCTTCACCGTGTCCGAGTGCTCGCGATAGCAGGCGTGGTAGTCGAGCGGGATCTCTCGATCGAGCACGTAGCTCGAACCGGCCCACGTCGCGACCCAGTTCTCGACATTGTAGCCCCCATACATGACGACCCAAGGAGCCTCGCGCGATTGGAGCGCTGCAGGCATGTCGCCCGGAATGTGTCCGCGTTCCGTCGCGTCGAAGTAAGCAATGAGAGAAAATTGCGAGTCCGTCTTGCCGTCGCGCAGCGCCACGAAAGGGAAGAGCGGGAAAATCACATTTCCGGGGAGCGCACGAATCACGTCGTGAAGTTTCGCGACGTCTTCGCGATCACGTGCGCTCGGGACGAGCGACTTGACGAACCCGGGGCTCTCGAAGTGCGCGGGCAAGAACACCGCGAGCAATGCCGCCAGAGCGACACCGATGCCGTGCGCTGCCCACGGGCGGGGATAGGCGCGGAGAAGATCGCCGACGAGAAGCATCGCAACGAGCCCACTGAGCAGTGAAATACTGATGAGGCTATTGCGCGCGCCGCCTTCGGCCAGAATCGGCAAAGCGCAGGCGGGAAGCGCCGCGAGCCACATCGCGAGCCACACCTTCGTCGAGGTCGAAAGCGCTCGCTTGGCGGTGAGCCAGAGCGCGAGCACGGGAACGACGGGAGTCAGCGGACTCGCCTCGAGCGCGTGGGCAATTCCATCCGGAAGATGCGAAGCGACGAGTGGATGTCCCCGCATCACGAGCATCCACTTCATGAACCAACCGTGCGTCGCCAGCTGGAAAACGACGAGCGCCGCGAGGCTAACCGCACCGAAGATTACCGCGACGCGGACGGCTTGTCGCACGTTTCGAAAACCGAGCGCCACGATCGCCGCGATCGCAAAAAAAGCGTTGTTCTGCTTCGTATAGACCGCGAGAAAGAGCGCGGCTGCAAGACCGATGCGGTAGCGCCAGTCACTCCGTACGATGCCATCGCTTGCGACGAGATACCCCGCGGCAACGACCCATGCGAAAGCGAGCGAGTCGACGCGAGCCATGTCGAGGTAACCCCAGAGCGCAGGATAGGCGACGCCGGCCGTCGCAGCGGCCATTGCGGTGAGAACGAGACGTTGCGATGTCGTCGCGCTTTCACGCCATACGGTCTTCACAAAGAGCACGGTGATCGCGACGAGCGCGCCAATCGAGACGATGCGGCCCACCCAGAAGTCGAACCCGAAGATCGATCCCAAGAGCGCGACGATCGCCGGTTGAACGGGCGGATAGGGCGCCGCCATGAAGCCGTGATCGACGGGACCGTAGATCGGCAGCCCGTGTGCCAAACGGTAGCCCTGCAAGAGCTGCGCACCTTCGAGCCAATCGTAGTCGAAGGGGAACGTCACGCGTCGCGCGACCGAGAAGAGGAGACACGCGAGATGCGCCGCGGCGAGCACCAAGACGACGACCGTCATCGCTCGGCGAAATCGCGTCACGCGCACTTTGGGGATTTTAGAGCTTTCTTTCGCGTCCAATTTGAGGCGTGGACCCTACCACGTTCGTCAGTTCGGGTTCGGCACTGCGAGACCCTGCACGTCTATCTCGAGCTCGTGCGAGAGGAACGTGTAGATGTCGACCGCTTCCTCGATCTCGGCTGCGAGCGGCGTGCCCATTCCGTGCCCCGTATCTCCGCTCGTGCGCAGCAAGATCGGATGCCCCGACGACGACGCCGCTTGAAGTCGCGCGGCCATCTTGCGGGAGTTGTAGGGAGCAACACGTGGATCGTTGGCTCCCGTCATGAAGAGCACCGAGGGATACGCTTTGCCGTCTTCGACGTGGTGATACGGCGAGTAGGCATGGAGCGCCTTGAAGAGCGCCGGATCCTTCACGGTACCGAACTCGGTGACGTTGAAGGCGCCGTTCGGCGTGAGCTCGACGCGGAGCATGTCGTAAATGCCGACGAGCGCGACGACTGCACGGAACATCTCCGGGTGCTGCACGAGCTCTGCGCCCATGAGAAGGCCGCCATTGCTTCCGCCCATGATCGCGAGCCGCGAGGGCTTCGTATATTTGTTGTCGACGAACCATTGCGCACAAGCTGCGAAATCATCGAACACGTTTTGCTTCGCCGCGAGCGCACCATTCTTGTGCCACGCGTCTCCGTACTCGCCACCACCGCGCAAGTTTGCTTCGGCAACGACCCCGCCGAGATCGAGCCAGAGACGATTCATCGGCCTCACGCGCGGGACGCGATTGACGCCATATCCACCGTAGCCCGTGAGAAGGACCGGGTTGTTGCCGTCGAGGCGCACTCCTTTCTTCTTCACGAGATTGAGCGGGACTTTCGTTCCGTCTTTCGACGAGCACATCACGCGCTCGACTTCTGCATCCGCGAAATCGAACGGGAGCGTCTGCGCGAGTTGTGTCTTCTTGAGCTCGTTGTCCTTCGCGTTGCCGCCGCTTTTCACGGTGAGGCGGTAGAAGGCGGGTGCCATCGTGTAGGCCTCGTTTTTCACGAGCAAGTCGTCCCCTTCGAGCGCGACCATCGAGCGAATCGAGGACACGGGTGGAAGCGCGACGCGCGTGAGCAATTCTTTCGGTGCGTCCATGACGGGCGGATTCGCCGACGCGCGCAATGGAGTCGGAATCGAGGCGAACCGAAGCTCGGAAGGCCCACCCGAGAGCATGTTGAGATAGATTCGATGGTCCGTCACGACGAAGCGTTCGATGACCTCTTTCTCACTCTCGGGAACGAGCACTTCGGCTTTCGCAAGCGAAAACTCCGGCGCCTGAACACGGAGGAGCTTGCCCCGCGAAGCCCCGCCGCTGCGCGAGAGTAGATAGAGCGATTTTCCATCGCGCGAAAGGTGTCCTTCCGTAGCGAGGTCGGTGAACTTCGAAACTTGGATCCATTTGTCTTCGCGACGGGGAGCCACTGGCTCGCCCTCCTTTTTCGCGACCCTCTTCACGGCTCCGGTTTTGGCATTCGCCTTCGGAAGCACGTAGTGCGCGACCTCGCCGCCATCACCATTTGCGACTTGCGCGAACACGTCGCCGCTCTCGCTGGTCTGCAGGTCGACCTCGGCGATCTTCGGAAAGTCTTCGCCGAGAGAATAGGCGTCGGTGTCCGTGGATGTCCCTAACGTATGGAAGTACAACTGTTGGTAGAACTCGTGATCTTCTTTCGGCCGCTCGGTGCCGCGCGGATACCGCGTGTACCAGAAGCCCGTGCCTTCTGCGTTCCACGCAAGACTCCCACCACCGGTTCCATTTTGCGCGTGTGTCACCACATCGCGCGTCGAGTCTTTGCCCGTCGCGACATCGAATACGTGAACGTCGCCGTTCTCCGAGCCACGTAGCGAGAGCGACACTGCAACGCGCTTTCCGTCACGCGATGGGACGAACCAATCGATCGTCGTTTTGCCCGAGGGATCGAGCACGTTCGGGTCGAGGACCACGCGCTCGCTTGCCGTGTCGGGCAGCGAGCCAATCGTCACCAAGAAGTTTTGCTGCTTCGGCGGTTGATGCTTCAACGCAAAGAGACGATTCCCGCGCTTGGTGAGCTCGAGGTAATCGGGACTGGAACCACTGAGGAGCTTCGAAATACGCGCTTTCAACAGATCCCGCGATCCGAACGACTCGAGCGTCGTCTGCGTGAGCTTGCTCTGCGCGTCGCTCCACGCTTTGACCTCTGCCGATTCGTCGTGCTCGAGCCAGCGATAGTCTTCGCTCACCGCCACGCCGTGAAATGAGTCGGACACGGGCGCACGCTTCGTCTCCGGGTACGCGATCGCATGTCCCCCAATCTGGAAGCCCCGCGGCGAGGCCTTCGGAGCAATCGCGCGGGGCGCCGCAGTCACGCTCGACGGTTGAGCGGGAGGTTCCGCTCCCCCGCAGGCGCAGAGATTCGGAACGAGAAACGGAACCAGAAAGAACAGGCGATTCGCTTTCACGAGGCGCATCGTACCCGAGTTCTGCGCAGGCGTCGGCACGCGGAGATCGATGTTCGCCGCGCCTCGAGCATGGGAGACTCGAGCAATGGCCGGCAACGTCGTCAACTTGAACCGCTTCAAAAAGAAGAAGCAACGCGCTGAGAAAGAAAAAAAGGCCGATGCCAACCGCCTGAAGCACGGAAGAACCGGCGCCCAAAAAGAGCGCGAACGCACCGACCGCGAACGCGCCGCACGTGCCCTCGACGGAAAGCGCATCGAGAACGCTTCGAACGGCGTGGAGTCGGACGTCTTGCGACCCGATGCCGAAGCGGCTTCGACCGAAGACAAAAACGAGCCAAAGCCTTCTACGTAACGCGATGCTCTCAGTGAGGCGCGGTGGTGACCGCCCCCGCCTCCGTTCTTTTTTCGCCCGTATTGTGCCTGTTCGAGCGTATCGGGCGCGCCCGTCTGCGTGTTAACATCGCCGAATCCCCCGTGAGCGCACAGTTCGACGAGCCTCCTGTTCCCTCGGCACTCTGGCATCCGCCGTCGCATTTCTCGGGGTTCGAGATCGAGCGGCCTCTTGGTCATGGGGGAATGGGGCGCGTGTTTCTCGCGAAGGATCCGGATCTCGATCGTGCAGTCGCGATCAAGTTCATCTCGGGGAATCATCCTTCGGATTCACTGAGGGCACGCTTTCTCACGGAGGCCCGTGCGCTCGCGAAGCTATCGCATCCGAATGTCGTTCACGTCTATCGCGTTGGCGAGGTCGAGAACCATCCGTTCATTGCCTATGAGTTCGTCGAAGGACAGAGCCTCGATCGGCTGAAGCGACCGCTGTCGTGGGAGTCGACGCTTCGCATTGCGCTCGGTCTCGCGCGGGGGCTCGCTGCAGCTCATGGCGCCGGAATCGTCCACCGTGACATCAAGCTCGAAAACGCGCTTCTTTCGGAGCGTGGAGAGATCAAGCTGCTGGACTTCGGCCTCGCCAAGCTCGACGGAGCGGAGGTCGACCTAGGCGAAGGGCGCACGGAGATTCGCGCCACGGTGAGCGCCGAGCGAGAGACGCTCCCCGATCGTGGCACTGAGCGTGGATCAGGCACGCGCAACACGAACGCGCTCACGAGCCAGGGGGTCGTCCTGGGAACGCCCGCCTATATCGCGCCAGAGCAATGGCTCGGCGAGCCGGCCTCGATGCGCTCGGATCTCTATGCTTTCGGGCTCGTGGCATTCGAGCTCTTGATGGGAAGCCTTCCCAATCACGATCTCGAAGGAGAAGCGCTCGCGTATGCCGTCATCGAACGCGACATCACGCCCATCTCGCAGCTCCGAAAAGAGATGCCGGCGACGTTCGCCGCGGTCATCGAACGAGCGCTCGAACGCGAGCCCGAGAAGCGCTTCTCGTCGGCCGTCGAGCTCGCGGCGACGCTCGAAGAAGTGACGAGCGTATTTCTTCCGAAGACTGGCGGAGGAATCGCGATTCATCTCGAGGCCGACCACGCGCTCGTGAAGCGGTCGATGGGTCGCCTCTTTTCCGAGCTCCCGAAGCTCTGCGCGCTCACTTACGAGGAGCTCTTCAAGACCGCGCCCACTCTCCGCGCGCTTTTCCCTTCGGACATCACGTCCCAAGAAGAGAAGCTCGTCCACGCTCTCAAGCTCGCGATCGACGGTCTCTCGAAACCCGAACGTCTTGCGCCCCTTTTGCAAGAGCTCGGTCGAAGACACCTCGGCTACGGCGCTCGTCCCGAGCACTTTGCTTCGCTCGAACGCGCGCTCCTCTCCGCCATCGGTCAGCTCGATGCGGCCGCCTTCGATGCCGACCTCGAGCGCGCTTGGCGCCGGGCCTTTGCGTTCATCGAATCGTCGATGCGCAAGGGAATGGACGCGAAGTAAACCGAGCTACGCGCGACGCTGCGTTTCGAGGCGGTCGTAGTGTCGATACCCGAGCTTGTCGATCGCGGTCTTCGGTGCGAGCCCGATGTCGACGAGGGTCTTGATCGAATACGTGCCCGCAAGCACGGGCGGCCCATACGCTTTGCGCGCATTCGCATCGAGGAACTGCGGAAGCGGATAGAGAATGCGGTTCGGATTCGCATGGACGAAGTGCGCCGAAGAATCGCGCGTCCAATTCGGTACGCCGGGCGCCGTAATGACGTGCGGCGTCGCGACGAAGCGACCTCCCGTGAGGATCTCGAGCTCCTGACCGATCTGCGCGACGATGCAGCCTTCCGGAGGACGTCCCCGAACCTGCACGCCTCCTGGATTCGAAGGCGTTCCTCGCGTGCGCAGAAAGAGACCGCTCTTGTCGTCCGGCTTCGGAGATGGCTTGCCCTCTGGATTCACGAAGCGCCCGCCGGGAAGCAACGTGAGCATGTTGAAGTCGGTGTGTTCTTCACCCCACACGATCCCTTTGTTCGTTTGCTCCGCCGCGAGGGCGAGGTAGTGGAGCACGCGCGTGACGTGCGCGCCGCCTTCGATCACGTCCGTGAAACTCGCTGCCGGTAGATCGAGTGCGAGCGCCGCCCCACGGAGAAGCTCGATACCGGCCTCGTGGAGCGCGCGACCCATGGCTACGTATTCTTTGGCCCACGCATCGCCGTCATCGGGCCAAACGTTCGCGGGATAGAGCTCAGGATACTGCGCAGAGAGCTCGGCGTCGCGCTCGTAGGGGGCTGCGAAGTAGCACTCTTTGAAGTCGGGCTGGCCGCCTGCTCCGACTGCGATCTCCGTATTCGGAGGAGTCCAGCCGCGTTGAAACCAATCGTCGCGCCGCGCGAGAGACTCTTTTTCTGCGAGCGGCTTCTCGGTGAGGCGGCGAAACCCGTCGTAGGTTCGCTCGACCGCCGCCGGATCGACGCCGTGGTTTTTCACGTAGGCGAGCCCGTAAGTACCGAAGGCTTCGCGAATCGCGGCGCATGCTGCGGCGACGCGCGTGGGATCGCCGGAGCGAAGATCTTCGAGGTCGACGGTCGGAATGGTGGGCGCGCTCATGTTGCCGCTCGCTACCTAGCAAACTCCTGTCGAGATCTCGCGTGCTACTTGGCTGTCCGAATCAGAAATTCGGAAGAGTCGCAAAAAGGAGCGCCGTTGAGGTCCACCGCCATCAGCCGGCGTTGCCTCACGCGAGCGCCGAGTTGGACGTCTCGAGGCTTCGAATGCGATCGAGCAGCTCGCTCTCCTCGACGCCGCTCACGCGATCGTACGCCAGGTGAAACAGGAATTTGGCGTGACCGACGTCACTCGCGCGTCGCACTGGGAATACGACGAAGGCGCGGCTCCATTGGAACGGTTTCGCGAGCCCCGCCGTAACGAGTGCCTCACGAACGCGCTTCGAGACCGCGACGTGCGCGTCGCCATTCAGGTGGAGATGGCCGATCTCGTCGTCGCCGAGATAGAAGTCTGCGCCATCGATCTCGGTCTCGTTGCCGAGAAGCCAATGCGTACGCGCGTGAACATTGGGCCAAGACGCCAGCGCTTCAGAAACTCGCTGCGCATGCGCCGGGAGTGGAGGGGGAGGCGCGAAGTGACCTTTTTCGGCGAGCTTCATCGACTCAGTGTGGCACCGGTTTTGACGGCGCGCGAATCCCATCGCGATCACGCGGGGCATCGACATCTGGCCCTGCGAGGGGCTCATCCTGATGAGCCGCTCGCAAGACGAAGCCGTTCACGAAATCGCTTCACGACGCCGCCTACACGATGAAGCCGCTGATCAGGGCGTCGCCGGCAACTCGATGGCGACGCTTTCTGGAAGAGCCGTCACCTACTCGGCGGCAGGGGCGGCGACATCTTCAATCAGATCGCTCTTCACTTCGCGTGAGCCCGCCTTCTTCGCGCGACCTCGCGGACGGTCGGTAGGAAGAGTCTCCGAGGACCCGAGCGACGAGTCATTCGTGCCCGTCGTAGCGTTCGCATCTGTCGTCCCGCCGGCAGCCGGACGTGAGCGTCGCGGTCCTCGTGGAAGCACGATTTCGCCGAGCTTGGCGCTCAACGCTTCGTCGTTCTCGGCGTAGACGCGCGCGTAAGCAAGCGCGCGCTGCGCATGAAGCAAGAGTGCTTCTTCTCGCTCGAGCAGCGCCTTCTTGGCCGCTTCGAGCGTCGCTTGGGCAGACACGAGCGCGGCGTTCGCGACATCGACTTCTTCTGCGAGACGCGAGAGCGATTGCGCGTCGACATCACCGAATTTTACTTCGCTTAGGGAGCTCGAAAAGAGACCGACCAAGGCTTTCGTGGAGGAGGGAGGCACGCTCATTAGCTGAACATACGATCAGGCATCCTCCGATGCCAGCTTTTTCACCTCCGTGACGCCTCTCGGGACTTTGGCGCGCAAAAAAAGGGCCCTGCAGCCTTCACGGCCGCAGAGCCCATCCGAGCGTGCTCGTCTCTATGGACTTACATGCCTGCGAGGTCGTATCGGTCCAGCGTCATCACTTTGCCGAACGCCTTGGCAAAGTCTTGCGCGAACTTCTGCTTCCCGTCTTCGGCGGCGTACACCTCCGAAATCGCGCGCAGCTCGGAGTGCGATCCGAACACGAGATCGACGGGAGTCGCAGTCCACTTCGGCTTACCGCTCGCGCGATCGACTCCTTCGTAGAGCCCTTCCGTATTCGCGGCCTTTTGCCACTTCGTCGACATGTCGAGAAGGTTCACGAAGTAGTCGTTCGTGAGTGTTCCAGGCTTCGCCGTGAAGACGCCGTTCTTCGAATGCTCCGCATTCACGTCGAGCACGCGAAGTCCGCCGATGAGGGCGGTCATCTCGGGCACACTGAGCGTGAGCATGTTCGCGCGATCGACGAGAGCGTCGAGTGGCGCGAGTCGATTGCCCTTCGCGTAGTAGTTGCGGAAGCCGTCGGCCGTCGGTTCGAGGACGGCGAAGGACACCGCATCGGTCTGCTCTTGCGTCGCGTCTTCACGTCCTGGTGCGAACGGAACCGTGACGTCGAATCCGCCGGCTTTCGCGGCCTGTTCGACGGCGGCAGATCCGCCGAGAACGATGAGATCGGCAAGCGAGACCTTCACGTCGGGACGTTTGTTGAAATCTTTCTGGAGCTCTTCGAGCTTCTTGATCACCTTGGCCGACTCTTCGGGACCATTCACGGCCCAATCCTTTTGCGGAGCTAGGCGAAGACGTGCGCCGTTCGCACCACCGCGCTTGTCGGTTCCACGGAACGATGCCGCTGCGGCCCACGCCGTCCGAATGAGCTCGGGTCCAGTGAGTCCCGAAGCGAGGATCTTCGCTTTCAACGCCTTGATGTCGCCCGCGCCGATGAGTTTGTGATTCACGGCTGGAATCGGATCTTGCCAAGAGAGCTGCTCTTGCGGCACTTCGGCGCCGATGTAGCGCGCACGCGGACCCATGTCGCGATGCGTGAGCTTGAACCACGCCTTTGCGAACGCGAGCTCGAACTCTTTTGGATTGTCGAGGAAGCGCTTCGTCACCTTCGCGTATTCAGGGTCGAGCTTCAGCGCGAGATCCGTAGTGAACATGATCGGCGCATGGAACTTCGACTTGTCGTGCGCGTCGGGCACGGTGTCTTTGCCCTTACCGTCTTTCGGAATCCACTGCGTGGCGCCGGCCGGGCTCTTCGTCTGCTCCCAATCGAACTGGTAGAGGTTCTTGAGGTAGTCCATCGAGAACTGCGTCGGCGTCGTCGTCCACGCGCCTTCGAGTCCGCTCGTGATCGCGTCCTTGCCGACGCCCGTTCCGCACTTGCTCTTCCATCCCATGCCTTGCTCTTCGAGAGCGGCTGCAGCGGGCGCAGCTCCCGTGCACTGCTCGGGCTTTGCAGCGCCGTGGGCTTTACCGAAGCTATGACCACCGGCGATCAATGCGACCGTCTCTTCGTCGTTCATCGCCATTTGTCCGAACGCTTCGCGAATGTCTTTCGCGGAGGCGATGGGGTCCGGTTTGCCATTCGGACCTTCGGGATTGACGTAGATGAGCCCCATCTGGACCGCGCCGAGCGGCTTCATGAGCTTGCCGTCTTTTCCGTGACGTTCGTCGCCCATGAATTTGTGCTCGGGACCCCAGTAGACCAAGTCCGCTTCCCACTGATCGCGGCGACCACCTGCGAATCCGAAGGTCTTGAAGCCCATCGACTCGAGCGAGACGTTTCCCGTGAGCACCATGAGATCGGCCCAGGAGATCGATTTCCCGTACTTCTGCTTGATGGGCCAGAGGAGACGACGCGCCTTGTCGAGGTTGGCGTTGTCGGGCCAGCTGTTCAAAGGCTCGAAGCGCTGTTGCCCTCCGCCTGCGCCGCCGCGGCCATCGCTCACGCGGTACGTGCCCGCGCTGTGCCACGCCATGCGAATGAAGAACGGCGCGTAGCTCCCATAGTCTGCGGGCCACCACGCTTGCGACGTCTTCAACACGTTCGCGATGTCGGCTTTGACGGCCTTGAGATCGAGCTTCTTGAAAGCCTCGGCGTACTTGAAGTCTTTGCCGATCGGATCCGATTCTGCGGCGTGCTGACGAAGCGGCGAGAGATCGAGGCGCTCGGGGAACCAGAATTGGTTGTTGGGAGCCTGCGCGCGTGCCGCGAGATTTCCCTCGGGCTTC
>JAHFDV010000038.1:0-5266 GCA_023248815.1 Myxococcales bacterium | reverse complement strand
GCAGCCGGATTGCTACTGCCGTTGCCTGCGGTCTTCGCTCCTTCACCGGTATTCGCACCACCTCCACAGGCGACGCACGCGGCAATCGAGAGCAGCAGGGTCTTTTTCGCAAACACTTTCGAGAGCACGGTCATGATGTCTTCTTTCTTTGGGTTCGTTGCGGCGTCACCGCGGGTTTTGTCGACGACTTGGCTGTCTTCATCTTTGGCGTGCATTCGGCACATAATCCGCGCACCTCGACCTGGGCCTCTACGACGCTCCCCAGCGCCTTCACGGATTCCGGCAAGCGGAGCCCGTCCAATGTTCGACTCTCGAAGTCGCGCACGAGCCCACAACGCATGCACACGTAGTGATGGTGACGGTCGATGTTGACGTCGAATCGAACGCCCTCGCCCTTGGTACCGAGCGTGGCGACGAGACCGAGATCCCGAAGCATCCACAACGTGCGATAGACGGTATCGAGCGAGACCGTGGGCACGCGCCTTTGCACGGCACGGAAGACCGCCTCGGCCGTCGGATGCTGCTCGGTAGTGGCGAGCTCGCGAAAAATCTCGAGACGCTGATGGGTCACTTTGACGCCGGCATCACGGACGACTTTCGCGAAGTGATCGAGACGCTGCTCACTACGGCCGGGGTCGGATTTCTGCATCGGCTAGTTACGAACGATTCCTATCTAGGAACCATCCGCAAACAGAAGCTAGAGGCATGTGTCCGGGAGAGCAAGAGGTTCTCGCGTCGTCGCGAGAGCGGGCGGCGGGTCGGACCACGTTTGACAAGCCGACTGTCCGAAAAATAGATGGAAATAAAGTGCACCATGCATGGATTGTGCGCTGCGTAAGTAGTTTTGCGCCGGCAATGATTGAACGATGCCTGGAGAACGTGTGTAACTCGCGTCATGAGCAGCACGACGTCTCTCGCTTCCGAGTCCCGCACGAGCCAAGGACCGGTTTGGTTCTATCTACACGGCTTTGCCTCGAGCCCGGCGTCGTCGAAAGCGCGTGCCTTCGTCGACTGGGGAAACGCGCGTGGGCTTCCGCTCTCCGCGCTCGACCTGCGCCGGCCATCGCTTGCGCATTTGCGATTCTCCGAGATTCTTTCGTACGTGCGTTCGGAGATCGACCGCTTGGGACCGCATGCTCGCGTCGTGCTCGTCGGATCGAGCCTCGGCGGACTTGCGGCGTGTCGTGTTGCCGAGGTCGAGCCGCGCGTCTCCGCGCTCTTCTTGATGGCTCCTGCATTCAAGTTGGCGGAGCGTTGGCGTGTGCACATCGGAGAAGCAGGATGGGAGCGATGGAAAAAGAGCGACGCGTTCGACATCGTCGACCACGCGACGGGGCAACGCGCTGTCGTCGATCACGGTTTCATCTCGAATCTTGGGGAGCACGACGTAGCCGATGGAGGGTTCCCGGACATCCGCGTGCCTACGTGCATCGTGCATGGAATAAAAGATGCGACCGTCGATATCGAGCTTTCGCGCGAGTGGGCAAAGGGAAAGCGTCACGTCCGTCTCGTCGAGGTCGACGATGGTCACGAGCTAAAGGATTCGATCCCACGCGTGATCAGCGAAGCGACGGAGTTCTTTCGAACGTTCGGAGTCTGAACGTTACGAGGCGCGCACGAAGAGCGGCGCATGAGTCGAAGGCACGAGTCCGAACGCTTCGTCGGAAGATCTCAGCGCGGGATATTGATCCCACGTGGATACACCTCGTAGGTAGAGGCGTACTTGAGATGCGCACGCAGATTCGCCTCTGAAATCCAAGCGTATCCGCCGTGTCCCCAATCGGTGCCCCAGCTGTTCTTGATGAGAAAAGATCTGCCAACGGGTGTCGACGTGAAGGCGACGAGGGTGACCGCGTGTCCGGCGCAGTCGTTGCGGCACACGTAGTCTTGAATGACCCCCGAGCTCGCGTGTTTGTGTCCCCAGGCAACGTCGTCGACGTACATCGACGCGTACACTTCGCGTCGCGAAGAGAGAATGGCCGCGAGCTCGTCGGGGTCCGTGCTCACCTCGGTCTCGTGAATTCGGAATGCTCCCGCAGCATCGGCGCGCGCAACACGAGCCGATAGCTCGGGATCACTCCGCCATGATCCTTTGACGACATGGAAAGTATCTCCGCAGTCGTCGGAGGTCGACGTGTTGAGCTTGCACGCAGAACGCTCGTCGTAGGGAAGCATGAAGTCGGCGGCGATCGCCGGTCCCGCGAGCCCCTTCGAATCGAGCTTGGCGGAGCTCACGGCAAGGATGTGCATCGTCGAGACGGGCGTCGTGACGTTCTGACGACGGAGCGAATTTTCGGCGAGAGAGGTCGTTGCGAAGGCCCAACACGATCCGACCTGTCCCTGATCCTTGACGGGGCTATCGAGTCCCTCGGCGCGAAGATCCATGCTCTGGAGGTTCGTGGGAAGCCACCGTCGCGCGGGGTTCGTTCCCTGCTGAACCGGTACGCAAACCGAGAAGAATCGGCCGGGGGCAATCTCGATGCGCGGGCAGCGACCGTGGGCCACGTCGTCGATCCAACGGTTCACGAGCTGGGGAGACGGGGCGCCCGGAAAGAGTTTGGGGTCGAGTGTCGGAAGCGCGATCCCCGAAAGTGAGATTCCCTGAACCGTCGGGAGCGTCGTCGGCAGCGTGATTGCCGGAATTCCCAGCGATGGGATCGGCGCGACGGTGATCGTGCCCGAACGCGTCTGTGCGAAGCTCGGCGCGGTGACGAGAGAGAGAGCAAGCGCAAAGAGCCCGCCGACTTGCCTCAGGGGAATTCCACGCTTCGACGAGCACACGTTTCGAAACATCTTCCAGAGACTCCTGATGCATGAACAATGCATCCGCCGTGCCGGGTTCGACGCTGCAACTCCCCACGAGGTTTCGCATTTCGTGTTCGCGGAGTAACCGCCAGTTCACGCGTTCGAGCGGTGGCCAGTGCTACCATCGCGGGCGATGACGCAGTCCGAGGAAGCAGCCACCCTTCGAAGTCACATCGCAGCCATCGACCTCGAGCCGACACCGCCACTGGTTCGCTTTCCGTCCGTCTACAACGCGTCGTTCGATCTCGTCGACAGGCATCTCGCGGAAGGTCGTGGCGACAAGATCGCCTATCGCGACGATCGCACGAGTCTCACGTATGCGCAGCTCGCACAGCGCGTCGATGCGGCGGGTCACGCGCTTCGATCCCTCGGCGTGCAGCCCGAGCAGCGAGTGCTGCTCCTCATGCTCGACACCGTCGACTTTCCGGCGATGTTTCTCGGCGCGATGAAAATCGGCGCGGTGCCCGTTCCCGTCAACACGCTCTTGAAGCCGCAAGATTACGCGTTCTTCGTTCGCGACAGCCGCGCCCACATCGTCGTCGTGAGCGACGTGCTTCTCTCGGGTCTCGATCTCGCACTTTCGGGACCGAGCGCAGCGCATCCGAAGATCATCGTCGCGAGCTCTCCCCTCGGCAGCTCGGAAGAAGGTGGTCACTCCCATCCACATCTCGTGCTCGACGATCTCCTGTTGCGCGATCACTCGCCGCTCGAGCCGTATCCGACGACTCCCGACGACACGGCGTTTTGGCTCTATTCCTCGGGGTCGACGGGCGCTCCGAAAGGCGCGGTGCATCTTCATGCGCATCTCATGCGAACGGCGGCGCTCTATGCGCAAGGCATTCTCGGAATGCGCGAAGACGACGTCGTCTACTCGGCCGCGAAGCTCTTCTTCGCGTACGGCCTCGGGAATGCGCTCACGTTTCCGCTCTCCGTAGGAGCGACGGCGATTCTCTCGGCCGCGCGACCGACCGTCGCCGAAGTCGCACGCGTGATGCGCGCGCACGAGCCGACGATCTTTTGCGGCGTGCCCACGCTCTATGCCTCGCTCCTCGCCGACGATGACGTGATGACGAAAGGCCTCTCGCCGAAGCTGCGCGTCGGTACCTCTGCAGGTGAAGGCTTGCCTCGCCACGTGGGCGAAGCGTTTCGCGCGCGTTTCGAGACGGACATCCTCGATGGCATCGGCTCGACCGAGATGCTGCACATCTTCATTTCGAATCGCCCTTCCGACGTACGCTACGGAACGACCGGCAAACCCGTGCCCGGGTACGAGCTGAAGCTCGTCGGTGAAGATGGACAGCCCGTGAGCGATGGCGACGAAGGATCGCTCTGGGTGAAAGGCACGACCGCGTGCTCGAAATATTGGAACCAACGCGAGCGCAGCCTCGCGACGTTTCACGGACCTTGGACGCGCACGGGCGATCAATACGTGCGAGATGCCGAGGGCTACTACACCTACTCGGGACGCTCCGACGACATGCTGAAGGTGGGCGGCATTTGGGTGTCTCCCTTCGAAGTAGAAACGGCGCTCAGTGCTCACGCGAACGTGCTCGAGTCGGCGGTAATTGGCGCGCCCGATGAACACGGCCTCATCAAGCCGAAAGCCTTCGTCGTCTTGAAGAAGAATGTCGAACGTTCGACCGCGCTCGAGAGCGAGCTAAAAGCGTTCGTCAAAGAGCGACTTGCTCCTTTCAAGTATCCGCGCACGATCGAGTTCGTCGAGGACCTCCCGAAGACGGCGACGGGAAAAATCCAAAGGTTCAAGCTGCGTGGATAGCGGCGTCTCTTGGGAACCGAAGTCGCTCGCGCTCGAAGCGGACGGCAATCGACTCGAAGCCGTCTGGATCGGCCCACGACCCGAGGACGCGCCCACGCTCGTCTTTCTCCACGAAGGGCTCGGCTGCGTCGAGATGTGGCACGAGTGGCCTTCGCGCGTGGCGAAGAAGACCGGGATGGGGGCGCTCGTCTACAGCCGGAAGGGTTACGGAGGCTCTAACCCGATCACGCCGCCGCGCCCCCTCGACTACATGAGCGAAGAGGGAAAGGTGGTGTTGCCCGAGGTCTTGGACGCCGCGGGTATTCGCGAAGCCGTGCTCGTCGGCCACAGTGATGGCGCATCGATCGCGATCCTTCATGCGGCGAGCGTGCGATCCAAACCGCGCCTCCGCGGAATCGTTCTCCTCGCGCCGCACGTATTTTGCGAAGACATCTCCGTCGCGAGCATCGAAAAAGCACGGCAAGCCTACGTCGAAGGGGATCTCCGCGCCAAGCTCGCGCGGTACCACGGCGATCGCGTCGACGGCGCTTTTTGGGGCTGGAATCGCGCCTGGCTCGATCCTGAGTTCCGACAATGGAACATCGAAGACGCGCTTCCGCACATCACGGTTCCGACCATGGTCATTCAGGGCGCCGCAGACCCTTACGGTACGACGAAGCAAGTGGACGCGATCGAGCGCGGTAT
>JAHFDV010000255.1 GCA_023248815.1 Myxococcales bacterium | reverse complement strand
TCTCTATGGCGTCTTCCAAGCGTCGTCCGCGGAGCTTCTCATCGTCGACACACTCGACACGTCGGGCGAGCGCGATGTTCCTCCCCCACTCGCGCTGAGCTCGTCTTCGCTCGCTTACGTCATCTACACGTCGGGTTCGACGGGAAAGCCCAAGGGCGCGATGAACACGCACGAGGGGCTCGTGAACCGCCTCGCGTGGATGCAGGACGCGTACGGACTCTCTCCAGACGACGTCGTTCTGCAGAAGACGCCCTTCAGCTTCGACGTTTCGGTCTGGGAATTCTTCTGGCCGCTCATCGTCGGCGCGCGACTCGTTCTCGCGAAGCCGGATGGCCATCGGGACCCGACGTACCTCGCAGAGCTCATCGAGCGCGAACGCGTGGGCGTCCTCCATTTCGTTCCCTCGATGCTGAGCATCTTCTTGGAAGTGCCGAGCTTCGATACCTCGCTGCCGCTGAAAAAGGTCATGTCGAGCGGTGAAGCACTGCCTCTCGAGCTCGTGAAGCGCTTCTTCGTGCGACTTCCCAAAGCCGAGCTCCACAATCTTTATGGTCCGACGGAAGCGGCCATCGACGTGAGCGCCTACGCCTGCTCTGCGACGAGCCTCGTCTCGCGCATTCCGATTGGTTGGCCCATCAGCAACACCCAGCTGCGCATTCTCGATCGATCGATGCGCGAAGTTCCGATTGGCGCATCCGGCGAGCTCTTCATCGGCGGCATCCAACTCGCGCGCGGATATCTCGAGCGCCCTGATCTCACGGCAGAAAAGTTCGTACCGGATCCCTTCGCGAAGAGCGAAGGCGCGAGGCTCTATCGCACGGGAGATCGCGCACGCCATCTAGAAGACGGGGCCATCGAATACTTGGGGCGCCTCGACTTCCAGATAAAGCTCCGCGGCTTTCGAATCGAGCTCGGTGAGATCGAAGACGCACTCCGAAGCGCACCCGGCGTGCGCGATGCGGTCGTCGTGATGAAGACGCACCGGACCATCGGCCCGCGCCTCGTTGCCTACTACGTGGGCGAGGACGGAATCGCCGGCGATGTCCGCGCAACCCTCGCCGAGCGACTCCCCGAGCACATGATTCCGGCGGTGCTGGTGGCGCTCGGCGCGCTCCCGATCGGTCCCACGGGCAAAGTGGATCGCCGCTCTCTTCCCGAACCGCCAGAAAACGACGCGTTGGCGGCGACCGCAGCATACATCGCACCGACGACTCCTACGGAGGAGCTCCTTGCGCAGATTTGGGAGCGCGTGCTCGAAGTTCCGAAGGTCGGACGGCACGACCGATTCTTCGATCTCGGCGGTCACTCGCTCCTTGGCGTGCAGATCATGCTCGAAGTTCAAGCGACGCTCGGAGCGGCGTTGACGCTGGCTGCCCTCTTCGAAGCGCCGACGATCGCGAAGCTGGCGGTCCGTATCGACGAACGATTGCGCGATACCGAGCGACCGCGTCTCCCGGCGATCGTTCCCGTGTCTCGCTCCGAGGCACTTCCGCTGTCACCAGGTCAGGAGCGGCTCTGGTTCTTCAACGCATTCGATCCGGGTGGCGCGACCTACAACGTTCCCGCCGCGCTGGGGCTCGAGGGCCCTCTCGACACCGCTGCCGTCGCGCAAGCGATTTCCGCGCTCGTCGACCGCTTCGAGGTGTTCCGCACGGCGTTCGTGAATCAGGACGGAAAACCCGTGCAGGTCATCCTTCCATCGGTCGACGTTCCTCTCGAGCACACGGACGTGTCTGCGCTCGATGAAGCTGCGCGCCCTGCGGCGTTCGGAGCCCTCCTCGAGGAGGATGCAACGCGTCCTTTCGACCTCACGCGCGCGCCTCTTCTCCGCGCACGCCTCGTTCGCTTCGAGCAGAATCGACACGCACTCGTCATCGTCGTCCACCATATCGTCGCAGACTTCTCTTCGTTGACGGTCTTGCTCGAAGATCTGACGGCGCTCTATGGCGCGCTAGTTTCCCAAGGCTCTTCTCCGCTCGCGCCTCTCCCTTATCAGTACGCCGATTACGCGCATTGGCTTCGCGCCAACGTGCAAGGGGAGACGCTCGATCACGAACTGACTTATTGGAGAGGTCAGCTCGAGGGCGCGCCCCCGGCCACGCTCCTGCCATACGACCGCCCGCGTCCACAGTTCCAGTCGTTTGCCGGAGCCGAACGCAAGATCGTGATCGAGAAGCACGTCGCCGACCCGCTGCGCACGGTCGCGAGGGGGGAGGGAGCGACGCTCTACATGGCGCTCCTTGCAGGGTTCTCGATTCTACTCGGACGCCTCGCCAACGCCGAAGACTTGGTGGTCGGCGTCCCGATCACGAATCGCATGCAGCCTGGTACGGATCGCCAGGTCGGCTTCTTCTTGAACACGCTGATGGTGCGGATGACGCCGCAACCCGGCGATACGTTCCAAACGCTGCTCGGTAAGGTCAAGCGGACGCTGCTCGAGGCCTATGCTCACCCCGACATCCCCGTCGAACGGCTCATTCACGAGCTCACGAAGACGCGCGATCCGAGCCGCAGCGCGATGTTCCAAATCGTCTTCAACATGGCGGTCGCAAAGGCGCAGAAGAGCGAAGAGACCTTCGGGCTTCGCCCATGGGAGCTCCCGATCGCGCGGCAAGGTGGAAAGTACGTCGATACCGATCTCGAGGTCTGGCTCGTCGACGATGGCGATACGATTTCGGGAAACGTCGACTACGTGACGGCCCTTTGGGACGCGTCTTCGATCGACACGATGACCGCCACCTATCTCGACATCCTGGAGCAAGTGGGCGCGTCACCGAACTCCACGATCGACCGGCTGCTTCACCCGACTGGCAAAGAAGCTGCGCTCTCGGAAAACCGTGGCGAGCGACGCGCACTCCCCGCGCCAGAGCTCGAAAAACGGGCCGTGTACGTTGCGCCAGCGACCGACCTCGAACGGAAGATCGCGAGCGTGTTTGCCGGTCTTCTGGGCCTGGAGCGCGTGAGCACCGACGCGAGCTTCTTCGAAGCGGGCGGTCACTCGCTTCTCGCGATGCAGCTCGTCTGGCGCCTCCATCAAGCGCTCTCGGTCAACCTGTCGTTGAAGTCCGTGTTCGAGCATCCGACCGTACAGCGCCTCGCGCACGTCTTGACGACGGCAACGTCCTACGAACGCGTCTCCATTCCACGCGCGGCGCGCGGCGACTCGCTCCCGCTCTCCCTTGCGCAGGAACGCCTCTACTTCTTGGAGCAACTATCTCCGGGGATGACGGCGTACAACATCTCGACGTCGCTGCGCATCTCCGGCCCGATCGATTACGACGTCCTCGAACGAGCCCTGCGCTTCGTCGTGGAGCAGAACGAGATTCTGCGCACGCGCTTCGTCGCCAAGGACGGGCAGATCGTGCAAGAGATCGGCGACATCCCCGAAGGTCTCTTCCGCGTACTCGAGGCGTCGGACGGTGAAGGGCAGCGGGCGCTCGACGCGGAGTTGCATCGTTCGTTCGATCTCGCGCATGGCCCTCTCGTTCGCGCCCTGCTTCTCCGAAGCAGCGACTCCGAGCACTATCTCTCCCTGACGATGCATCATCTCGTGACGGACGGGTGGTCGCTCGGACTCTTCGTTCGCGAGCTCGGGGACGCGTATTCTTCCTTCCTTCGCGGCGAGCGAGCGAAGCCGAAAGTCGAAGGTGTGCAGTACGTCGACTACGCCGTCTGGCAACGAGAAAGGCTCGCCAGCGATCGCGGCGTTGCCGTGCTCGACTTTTGGAGACGAGAGCTCGCCGGTGCGCCGATGCAGCTCGACCTTCCGAACGACAAGCCGCGTCCCGCGCAGCAAACCTATGCCGGCGCGCGGATCCGTGCGTCGGTCGAGGCTTCGGTCGTGGCGTCGCTGCGAGCGCAGGCTCATGCGCAGGGCGCGACGCTTTTCATGGCGCTGCTCGGCGCGTATGCGCTCGTGCTCTCGAAGATCGCCGCGCAAGAAGAGGTCGTGATCGGGACGCCAGTCGCCGGTCGCCTCCACTCGGATACGGAAGCGACGATGGGGATGTTCGTCAACGTCGTCCCGATTCGCGCGTCGGTGAAGGGGCATTCCAAGTTCAGCGAGCTACTCGAAGGCGTCAAGACGCGCGCGCTTCGTGCGTTCGAGCACCAAGAAGTTCCACTGGCACAGCTCGTGGAAGCGCTCGCTCCCCTGCGCGACATGAGTCGAAGCCCGATCTTCCAAGCTCTCTTCGTGCTTCACAATGCGCCCCAGGGCGCGTCCGACTTCGGCGGTGGGGTGAGCTTCGAGACTTTGGTCGTCGAGCCCAACACGGCCCAATTCGAGCTGAGCCTCGAGGGGGTCGAAGAGATCAACGGATCGCTCTCGCTGACGCTCGTCTACAACACCGATCTCTTCGAGCGCGCTACGGCAGAGCGAATCCTCTCGCAATACGAGAGGCTTCTCGGAATGGTCGGCGCCGGAGCTTCCGACGTGTCGGCACGAGACTTCCAGATTCCCGAGGAGGAGCGCGCAGAACTCGCACGCAGGGCGAAAGGCCTCGTCCGTGAGGTTGCCCCGGAGTCCTGGCTGAACGGCCTGTGGTTGCAACCTTCCGAGCGCCCCGCCCTCGTCTTCCAGGATCACGTATGGACATACGGCCAGCTCCAAAAATCGGTTCGCCACCTAGCCAACGCGCTCCGGCTCCGAGGCATCGGCCCCGAGACACTCGTCGGCCTCTCGACGATTCGATCGATTGAAATGGTCGTGGGAGTCTTGGGCATCCTCACCGCAGGAGCCGCCTACGTTCCACTGGAGCCCGATCTTCCCCCAGCGCGCCTCTCAGAGATGCTTGCCGACGCGAAGGTGAGCCTCATCCTAGCCGACGACGCCGGGCGCGAACGTCTCGAACACGCGCCACTCGCCGGCATCGACCTCCTTCCCCTGCAAACCTGGACGACCCCCGACCCCGACCTCGACCCCGACCTCGACCTCGGCCTCGCCCCGCTCTCCTTTCTGCCCGACGCGACGGCCTACGTGCTCTTCACCTCGGGTTCCACGGGGCGACCGAAGGGCGTCGTCAATACATACCGCGGTCTCGCGAACCACACGGCGTGGCTCATCGATCATTTGCGCGTCACCGCGGATGACGTCGTCGTCCTGAAGACGCCGTATTCCTTCGACGTCTCTCTCTGGGAGCTTATCGTCCCGCTAGCCAGCGGCGCGAAGCTCGTCATTTCCGACCCCGGGGGACACCGCGATGTCGCCTATCTCGGCGGGCTCATTGCGAAGGAGCGCGTTACGCTCGTTCACTTCGTCGCCTCTCTCCTCCACGCGTACGTCGAGTCCGACGCGCCCCTCGCGACCGTGCGCGCCGTCTTGACGAGCGGCGAGGCGCTCACGGCCGTGCAAGCCAATGCGTTCAAAGCGCGTCATCCGGGCCTCCCTCTCTACGATCTCTATGGGCCCACCGAAGCCGCCGTACACGCAACCGCATCGACCAGTGAGATCTCCTCGAGCGGCCGCGTGCCCATCGGGAGACCTGTCTGGAATACGACGGCGCTCGTCCTCGACGACGACTCGTTCGAAGCGTGGTCCGCCGGCGAGCTCTGCATCGGCGGAGTCCAAGTCGCGCGCGGCTATCTCAACCGTCCCGATCTCACCGCCGAGAGATTCGTTCCCGATCCCTTCTCGTCCGAGCCCGGCGCGCGCATGTATCGCACGGGCGACGTGGCCCGCTGGAACAAGGCGGGCGAGCTAGAATACTTGGGCCGCCGCGACCACCAAGTGAAGCTTCGCGGATTCCGCGTCGAGCTCGGTGAGATCGAAGTGGCGCTCGCGTCGCTCGACGAAGTGAGCGCGGCTGTCGTGGTGCTTCGCGAAGACATTCCGGGACAGAAGTTTCTTGCGGGGTACGTCGTACGCGGTCCCCAAGCGAGTGCTGCGAGTGATCCGGATGACGCTAGTGAGGAGGCGTGGTTGGCGCAGGTTCGCCAAGCACTCGCCGCACGTCTTCCTGTCTACATGGTGCCGTCCACGCTGACGGTCCTCGAGCACCTGCCGCTCAATGCGAATGGAAAGGTCGATCGCAAGGCGCTACCCGCACCGAATAGCCCGCGGAGATCCTACCGGCCCCCGACGAGCGAGATGCAGCAAGCGGTCGCGACGATTTGGAACGGCATCTTGAAGACGCCGAAGCTCGGCTTGGACGACGACTTCTTTGCCGTCGGTGGGAACTCGCTCAACGTCATGAGCTTCGTGAGCAAGCTTCAGATGGAGTTCGACGTTCAGGTCTCCGTCCAAGAGGTCTTCGAGCTGCGGACGCTCGAGCAAATCTCGGAGCTCGTCGATCTCCGCGAAGCCGAGCTCATCTCCGCCCACACGTCCTCCGACGACGCCGATGAGTGATGGCACGTGAAAATAAAGGACATTAGGGCTCTCTCTCTGGCGGAGCGGCGCGCTCTTCGTCGGGGGGTCGTCCCTGCCGAGGAGAGACATGCCTCGATCCCTCGCGCTTCGCGCACCGACGCTCTTCGCCTGTCCTATGCGCAGGAGCGTCTCTACTTTTTGGAGCAATTGTCTCCTGGGTCGTCGGCCTATCACATCCCGACGGTGCTTCGCGTACGCGGCTCGCTGAACGTGCAGGCGTTCGCGCGAGCCGTCGAGACGGTGGTGGAGCGACACGAGACCTTGCGAACCCGTTTCGTGATGAAGGACGGCGCGAAAGAAGCAACGCAAGAAGTGGTGGGCGAAGTTCCCACCGGGCTCGTCGTCGAGGAGGCAGCCGAAGGCTGGAGTGAAGGACGGCTCGCGGAGGCGGTCCAAGAGACGCTGTCTCTTCCGTTTTCATTCGCGGGAGGAGCGCTCCTGCGGGTGCGCCTCTATCGTCTGCGCGAAGAAGAGCGCGTGCTCGTCGTGGCGATGCATCACTTGATTTCGGATGGCTGGTCGATCGGGGTGTTGATGCGCGAGGTAGCGCTCGCATACGAAGCGCTGGCGCTAGGAGACACTCCGCAACTTCCGCCGCTCCCAATCCAATATGCAGACTTCGCGGAGTGGCAGCGCAAGGAGCTATCGGGAGATCGTCTTGCACGCGAGCTCTCCTATTGGAAGGAGGAGCTGGCTGGAGCACCGCTCGTCCTCGAGCTTCCGTTGGACAAAGCGCGTCCGGCGACGCAAACGTTTTCCGGCGCGGCCCTCGCAAGCGCGATCGATCCCAAAACCGTATCGGAGCTTCGAGACCTCGCGTTGCGCGAAGGAGCGACGCTCTTCATGGTGCTGGTGTCGGCTTACGGAGTGCTGCTGGGGAAACATACGCGCCAGCGTGATCTCGTCGTCGGAACGCCGGTGGCGGGGCGCGTGCATCCGGAAACGGAGAACCTCATCGGCATGTTCGTCAACAGCGTGCCGCTTCGCCTGAAGTGGAATCGCGAATCGACGTTCGCGGAGATCTTGCGGGACGTGAAGGCCCGCTCGTTGCGCGCGTTTGCGCACGGAGAGGTGCCGCTCGCCCAGCTCATGGAGGCTCTCTCGCCCGAGCGCGACCCGAGTCGAAGCCCGATCTATCAGACGATGTTCGCGTTGCAGAACACGCCAGAGAGCGGCGCCGGCGACTTCGGTGGCGGAGTCACGTTCGAGGCCTATTCGACGGAGACGACGAGCGTTCAGTTCGATCTGACGTTGATCGTCGTCGAACAGCCGGACGGAAGCGCGAGCCTCACGCTCACCTACAACACGGACCTCTTCGAGCGTGCAACGGCAGAGCGGTTGCTTGCGCGGTACACGAAAGTTCTCTCCGCTGCCTTGGGGGATCGCGCTTCTGTCGAAGACCTCACACTCATGACCGAGGCGGAGCGCTCCACACTCCTGACGATGTCCGCGGGTGACGAGCGCCCCTTCTCCGATGAGTCTCGCACGGTCTTGCAGGCCTTTCGCGAGCACGCTCGCCTCACGCCGGAAGCCATCGCGCTGACCTGCGCCGCTGCGAGCTGGACATACGGCGAGCTCGACGAACGCAGCGCTCGTATTTCGCAAAACCTCCGTGCTGCGGGAGTCGGCCATGGCAACGTCGTCGCCGTCTGCATGCCGCGCTCGCCGGAAATGATCGCCGTGTCGCTCGGCGTCATGAGAGCCGGCGCGATCTATCTCCCTTTGGAGATATCGCACCCTGTCGATCGCAACGTCTCCACGGCCGTCGCCGCCACGGCGCGACTCGTCGTGACGACCACCGAGCTGCGCGAAGCATTTCAAGGCGCGGCGCCCTGTCCGGTCA
>JAHFDV010000668.1 GCA_023248815.1 Myxococcales bacterium | reverse complement strand
AGCGCGAACTCCGTCTTTCGTTGCCGTGGCGACGTCTTCGAAGAAGCGCGCAATCTTCGGATGCTGCGTGAGCACGGAGGCCGCATACTCCGTGAGCCCATAGTCCTTCATGAAACGCGCACGCATCGCACGCGGCATCTCTGGGGTCTCGGCCTTCACTTTTTCGATGAGGGCATCGTCGATGACGAGCGGGGGAAGGTCGGGCTCGGGGAAGTAGCGGTAGTCTTGCGCGGCTTCTTTGCTGCGCATCGAGAACGTTTTGCCTTCGGCTTCGTTCCAACCACGCGTCTCTTGGACGATCTTGCCGCCGCTCGAGATGACCGCTTCTTGGCGCGTGATCTCGTACTCAATCGCCTTTTCGACGAAACGGAACGAGTTGATATTTTTCAGCTCGGCGCGCGTGCCGTACTGCTCTTGGCCCGTCGGTCGAATCGAAACGTTGGCATCGCAGCGAAACGACCCTTCCTCGAGGTTGCCGTCGTTCACTCCGAGAAACACGAGCGCGTCGCGGAGCTCGCGAAGGTACGCCGCCGCTTCTTTCGCCGAACGAAGATCTGGCTCGCCGACGATCTCGATGAGCGCCACGCCGGAGCGATTGAGGTCGATGATCGAGTCGCCGCCATGGCCGTGGTTGCTCTTGCCGGCGTCTTCTTCCATGTGGATGCGCGTGATGCGGATCGGCTTTTTGACCTTCGTGCCGTCGTCTTGCGTCATCTCGATCTCGAGGACGCCCTTCTCCGAAAAGGGCTCGTCGAATTGGCTGATCTGGAAGCCCTTCGGTAAGTCCGGATAGAAG
Organism: Myxococcales bacterium; assembly: GCA_023248815.1. Lineage (GTDB taxonomy): Bacteria > Myxococcota_A > Polyangia > Polyangiales > Polyangiaceae > JAHFDV01. The sequence goes on along the minus strand of JAHFDV010000668.1, from coordinate 1,962 downwards.
TAGTTCTTGCGGGCGAAGCGGCTGGTCTTGCGGAGCTCCAGTCCGAGGGCCAGAGCCGCGCGGACCGCGAGCGATACCGCCTCACGATTGAGCACGGGTAGCGCCCCCGGCAGACCGAGACACGTCGGGCAAACCTGCGTGTTGATGGGCGCGCCGAACTCCGTCGAACAGCTGCAGAACGCCTTCGTCTTGGTGAGGAGCTGGGCGTGAACTTCGAGTCCGATCACGGCTTCGTAGGTCATGGGAGGAGGAATCTATCGCAAAACTCCGTACATTTTCGTGCGATCCACGAAACCCATCGCGGGATCGTCTTCGCCTTTTTGGCCGTTGTCCTACATTGGTATACAACTACCTACGTGGTGCTTCGCTACCTGCCGTTCCTGCCGCTCGCCTTGGCGCTCATCGGAGCGCCTGCCCTGCTCTTTCGCAACGACGGTTTTCCGCGAATGCGGGCGCTGAAGAGCGACCTCGAGCACACGCGCGAAGAGAACGAAAATCTCGAGCGCGAAGTTCGCCGTCTTCGCGCCGAAGTCATCAGCCTCCGCGACACGCCGGCTGCCATCGAGCGAATCGCGCGCGACGAGCTCGGATTCGTGCGTCGCGACGAGATCGTCTTCCAGTTCGGCCGCATGCAGTGATTGCCGTGAGGCGCGCTCTCGCGGTACACCGCGGGCAGTGACCGAAGAAGCGAAGTTCGTATCGAAGATCGTTTCAGGGCGGAGCATCCTCGCGTTCGGCGGCGGGCTCGCGCTATTCGTCGGCACGATCTTGATCGTCGGATTCATGCGTGTCGGGAGGCACAACGCAGACGAGCGCGTTCTCGTCACCAACGCGCGCATCGAGCTCGCGACGCTCGCGGAGAAGCTCTCCACGTGCGCCCTGCGGACGTCTCTTCCGGCGACGAAAGAAGCTTGCGAGACATGTTTGCCGGAGCTTCATGGTCGCTCCGACGTGCGCTTTCTTCCAACGACGCCCTTCGCCGAGCTCGAGAAGACTGCAGGAACGGTCACGTTGCGCGTCCGTGTCGAGTGTCGCGGACAAGGCGACGAACGAACGTGTCGGCACGGTGCCGTGATGGATATCGACAGCGAATGATGAAGGGAGTCTCCATGGAACCTCGCTCGCGAAAAAGCTCGCTCACGGAGATGACGGAATACGTTCTTCCGCAGCACGCAAACGCCCTCGGCAACGTGTTCGGTGGGCAAATCATGGCTTGGGTCGACCTCTGCGCGGCGATTTGTGCGCAACGCCATACGGGAGAGCAATGCGTGACGGCCTTCGTCGACGACCTCCAGTTCGAGCAGCCCGTCAAAGTGGGCGAGGTCGTTCATCTTCGCGCGCACGTCACCGCGGCGTTTCGGACCTCGCTCGAGATCGAGGTCATCGTGAACGGCGAAGATTCGCGCACGCAAAGGTGCTGGCCGTGCGTTGCGGCGAGCGTCGTCTTCGTCGCGATCGACGGACACGGACGCCCAATCGCCATTCCCCAGCTCCTTCTGGAAGACGAAGAGACGCGCGCTTCACAGCTTCGCGGTGAGGCGCGGCGCGCAGCCCGTCTTCAAGCGCGTGAAGGAAAGAAAGAGTCGTAAAGGGCAACGTAAGGGACGATCGCGTTCGTCCACGCGAAGTTCTCTTTCATCGCGCGCGTCACAATCGCGCGGGCCTCGCTCGAATCGCTCATGCGATCCAACGCTTCGTAGATGGCCGCGACGAGCCCTTCGTGGGTCACACTCTCCGCGACGACTCCCGTTCCTGAATCCATCGTGAGCGGCTTCACCGTATCTGCGAGACCACCGACGGGCGTCACGACGGGTATGGCTCCGTAGCGAAGCGCATACATTTGCACGAGGCCGCACGGTTCGAAGCGTGAAGGGACGACGAAGAGCGTCGAGGCCGCGAACACGCGCCGCGCAAGACCCTCATCGAAACCCACGACCCCGACGGCCCGCTTTGGGAAGCGTT
>JAHFDV010000254.1:6864-8240 GCA_023248815.1 Myxococcales bacterium | reverse complement strand
TGAAAGGGCCCGAGGCGACGAACCTCGCGGATCGAAATGAAAAGATCGATCTCACGACGGTCGAAGCGAACTCCCTCCGTGCATCGCAAGAATCGCGGCTTCGCACCGCAGAGGCGCGCGCTTCGTATCGTGATCGTCGCGCTTCGAAAGAGCCGATGGAGCTCACCTTTCTGGCGAGCGGAAAAGACGGCCACGAGGAGCGGCGTTTGCCTTCGATGATCGAGCCCGTGCACGGTGTTCTCGTCTCGATGCGCTCTTCGATCCTCGGAGCGACGGCGCAGGGCGGCGCGATCATCTTCGGTCTGGATCCCGGCGCGCGGGAAGGCGGCGAGGTCATCGGCTCCAGCGTTGCGGCGCCCGCGGTGGGCGCGCGGGAAGGCTTCGGACGCGTGAGCGCGAATTCGATGCCGCTCACGAAGGCGCGCCCGTTCGTTGCCGAGGGGAACGTCAGTGTCGCCGCGTACGAGCGCGCGCGACCCAACGACACGGTCGACAGCGAACAAGAAGTGCGCGAGCGCGTGCGCTCCCTCGTGCAGGCGAGCTCTGCGGGGGGAGACGGCGACGAAGGACGTGGCGGTACGGCGGGAGGAGGCGCGGCGGGTGCCGGAGGAACGCATGGCGCGGGCTCACCTTCGACGCCGCTCGGTGAAGGTGGCGACGATTGGCTGGATCTCGATTCACGCGATGCGAGGTTCATCGGATATTTTCGTTCGATTCGCCGCAAGCTCGATCCGCTCTGGGCCGATGCGATGCCGAAAGAAGCGCGCCTCGAGATGAGACAAGGCACCGCGATCATCTCGTTCACGATCGCGAAAGACGGAACGGTTCACGTGGACCGTCCGATTGCACGAGCGAGCGGCATTCCGGCGTTCGACGAAAACTGCGCCAAAGCGATCGAGCGCGCGAGCCCCTTCGGACCCGTTCCCGCGGCGCTTGGAAACCGCGTCCGGATTCGCGCGAAGTTCGACGCCCGTAACGGCCTCATCGACTGATCCACCGTTGTACGGCCGAGGCTCGTTCGAGCGGAAAATTGCACCCCGCAAAAAGACGTGGGTTTTTGCCATTCACGAGAAGGTCCGACGATGTCAGAACCTTATTTTCACGGGGACTGACGGGAACCTGACGCAACGATGACGGCAACTTAGGACATTTCGAGAATAGTAAGACCTCGAATGGAATCCTTGAACATTCCTCTCGCTCCCGTGACGCCGCTCGAGGTGATGGAGCCCGTGCCCACGTCGGAAGTGAAGCCCCCCACGCGCAAGCGCGAGGTGATGACGATCGTGCCGCCGAAGAGCGCGCTCCAGATGGAGCGCCGCTTCGCGATCTTCGTGACCGTCGCGCCCACGCTCGGCTTCCTCGCCGCGATCGCGTTT
>JAHFDV010000254.1:0-6854 GCA_023248815.1 Myxococcales bacterium | reverse complement strand
TCGACCTCGGCATCTTCTTCGTGATGTACCTCATCACGGGATTCGGAATCACCGTCGGCTACCACCGCTACTTCACGCATCAGAGCTTCAAATGCAGTCCGTGGTTCAAGACCGCCCTCGCGCTCTCTGGCTCGATGGCGCTTCAGGGCCCAGTGATTCGCTGGGTCGCCGATCACCGTCGTCACCACGCTTTCTCGGACAAGTCGGGCGATCCGCATTCACCGCACCTCGAGACCCAAAAGCTCGGTCCGTTCCGTCGCCTCGTGCATGCTCACTTCGGTTGGTTTTTTGCCGATGAAAAAACGCGCGTGATGAAGTTCGCGCGCGATCTCGTCGGCGATCGCGCCCTCGTTGCGCTCGACAAGAAGTACCTCGCCTGGGTGATGCTCTCCTTCCTCCTGCCGTTCGCAGCGGGCGGTCTCATCACGCTCTCGTGGAAGGGCGCCTTCACGGCGCTTCTCTGGGGCGGCCTCGTTCGCATGTTCCTCGTGCACCACGTGACCTGGAGCATCAACTCGATTTGTCATTACTTCGGCCGTCGTCCTTACGAGACGCGCGACATGAGCACCAACAACGTTTGGGTTGCCATCCCTTCGCTGGGCGAGGCCTGGCACAACAATCACCACGCGTTCCCGACGGCAGCCATCCACGGAATGGATCGTCATCAAGTCGATCCGAGTGGAATGCTTCTCCGCTTCTTCGAGAAGCTCGGCGTCGTGTCGGATCTGAAGATGCCGACCGAAGAACAAAAGCAGCTCCGTACCGTCGAAGCGGTGGCCGCGCGGCGCCTCGAACGCCAACGCGCGAACTGAGCCGTCACGTCTCAGCGTGACGAATCGTCACGTTCGCAAGGGCGTTCTCATGTGGGTAGGAGGGTGAGCCCCCGATGCACCGGAGCCTTCATCTAAAGGCTCTACGCGCACTCTGACCGATTCGACCGCATGGCATACGCCATGCAATCTTTCGGGCATGAACCCGACCCCCTCGCCCAAGGCCAGCACCCTTTCTCCCAACGGTCCGCAGAGCTCCGATCTCGAGCGTCTTTCCTCGGACGACTCCGCGGAGATCATCGACGAGAAAAAGCTCCATGAGTTCTTGGGCAAGCTCGAGACGATCATGCTCGCCACGCGCGGCGCTCCGCCGAACGTTCATGCGCGCCCGATGCGCATCGTGAAGGTGGACTCGCAAGACGGCATCTGGCTCGTAACGCGCCTCACCTCGCCGAAGATCGCCGAGATCGAGCGCCAGCCCAACGTGTCGATCATCTCGAACGAAGCGGGGCGCTATCTTTCGCTCCAAGGCACCGCGGAAGTCCGCAAAGATCAGCAGAAGGTCGAAGAGCTTTGGAACGAGAAGTGGAAGGTCTGGTTCCCGAACGGAAAGGCCGATCCCGAGATTTCGTTCATCGTCATTCGCCCCACGTTCGCGGAATACTGGGACATGTCTGGCGCGAACTTCCTCGGCTATCTCTGGCGCGCGACGAAGGCTTACGCGCAAGGCGAGACGCCCGAGCCGAGCAAAGAAGGCCACGGCGTCTTCTCGAAAGATCGTCACTGATACGCTTCGTCTCGCCCGTTTTTGCGGGCGAGCTCGTGTGTGGTCCTGAATGCCCTGGCGTAACTCACGTACGACGATTCGCGCACGAAGCCGCGAGATGAGTGTCGGACGAAGGACTGCTCTCGTAGTCCTCGTCGGTGCCTCGCTCGCGGCGTTCGGCTTTGCTTGCCGCTCGCTGACACAAGACGCTGGTCCCTCCGGCGAGTCGAAACACGGGCGAACGCCAGGCAGCGATCCCTTTTCGGACGCAGAGACGCAAGCTCCCGAGAACCAGATGCCCTCACTCACGGCGGCGTCGACCTCCGCGCACGCAATAGGGGCACATTCGGCAACGACTCATCAAGCGGCTGCGAGCCTGGCGACTCCTGCTTCACGAGAACGCCGCCTCGTCGGTCCCTTCGGCTCCGAGCTCTTCTACGAATCGCGAAAGGAGAACGCTCCACTCGCCGTCTACCTTCACGCGATGTGCGGAGCGCCGGATCACTTCGCGCTCACACTGGAGAATGCGATCTCTCCTCATGCGGCACTGCTGATTCCAGAGGCCAATCGTCCGTGCGCGAGCGGCGCCATGTGGTCCGGCGATGGGAACTCTCTCTCTTCATTGGTCGAGTCTTCCGTGGAGCGCGCAGAGGGCGCCGCTTCTTCGAACTTCGATCGCAATGCACCACGCATGGTCATTGGGTTCTCCCAGGGCGCAGCGGTAGCGCTCCGCATCGCAAAGCAGTCTCCGGGTCGGTATCGCTCGCTCTTGCTCATCGCGATGCAAGTCGACACGAGCGCCGACGAATTGAAGCTCGCAGGAGTCGATCGAATCGTCCTCGCCGCTGGAAATCGCGACGGTTCGAAGGCGTCGATGCAGCAACTGACCGCACAGCTTTCCCGCGAAGGATTTCCTGCGCGCTTCGTAGTCTTGGGCGAAGCGGGTCATTGGATTCCGCTCGACGGAAACGAACTCTTGCGTGAGCCCATCGCTTGGCTCGCAGAGCCGCGTTAGAAAGCACCACCCAACGCGAATGCGGTTCGTATCGGAGGGCCCGTCAAAGCTTGTGGGGCAGCGACGGCGACATTCTGATCATCGGTCGAGCGCGGGCGATGAAACACGAGGGGCACACCGATTCCGATCGCGGAACCGACGATCGCGGCCGTCAGCACGTCGGAGAAGTAGTGCTTGTCGGCGGCGATGCGCAGATACCCGACCGTGCTCGCCAGCGCGAGACCGGTTCCCCAAACGAGCGGCGCGAGTCGGTAGCCGCGGAGCGTCGAGATCGTACCCGAGGCCGTCGCGACTGCGAATGCGAGCGTCGTATGCCCCGAGAAGAACGAGAGGTTGTCGTCCGTGGGACTGTCGGTGAGTTCGCGAACGGCAGTCGGGGCGCGCGGAAGAAAGTGCACGAAGGGTCGCTCGCGCGCGAAGCCGAACTTGACGAGTTGATTCACGTTGCCGGCGATGATCGTCGCTTCCGATATGAGCAGCGCATCGACGGGAAACTTGCTGATTGCATCCTCGTTCGCCGCGGAAATCGCCGACAAACCGAGCATCGCCGTGGGCTCGACGACGTACGCGAGAATCGAACTCGTGACGTCGGCCGTGCGGCGCTTCTCCCAGAGCACGTGCTTTCGCATCCAACCGTCGTACGGATTCACGAGAGCGGTGCCGTTCTCGTCGCGCGAGCACCAGCGACACTTCTCGGGGACGAGGTCGGCCTTGAGGAGCTCCGACGTCACCCACCACGCCGTGCCGACGGCCGTAACGGCGACGTCGATCCGAAGATCATGCTCGAGCTCGCGCGCGTCGGCGTGAGCGATCGACGACAGCGTCATTGCGAGCACGCTCGTAGCAACGAAGGTTGAGAGCCGCACGACTTCGACTATAGGCTCACCGTGGGTTTCATGAAATTGCGCTCTCGCATCAGGATGCTCACGACAGCTACTCGCACCGCGGCTGTCTTAGGTTTTGTCTTGGGTGCTGTCCTCACGGGGAACGCGCGAGAAGCGCGCGCGCAGTCGTCCGGATTCGCCATCGATCGGTACGAACCCTCGCAGCGCGGAAGCGATTGGTATGCGAACGAGTCGCTCGACTTCCGTGGTCACGTTCGCCCGGCGGTGGGTGTCATCCTCGACTGGGCGTATCGACCTCTTGAGTTTCGCGACGTCGGCCCCGTCGATGCGCGTCACACCGCCAATCTGATCGTCGACCAGGTGTTCGCACACGTCGGAGGCTCGGTCGTCTTTGCCGATCGCGTTCGTGCGGGTGTGAGCTTGCCCGTCGCGATCTACCAAGATGGGAAGTCGGATTCGTCCCTCTTCGCGCAAGCACCCGACAAGTCCGCCGTGGGAGATCTGCGGCTCACGACAGACGTCCGCCTCTTCGGTGAATATGCGGGGCCCTTCAGTCTGGCGTTGGGCGCTCAGGTTCATTTGCCTACGGGGGTTCGTCGTCTCTTCACGAGCGACGGCACCGTTCGAGTATCGCCACGTCTTCTCGTCGCGGGGAGTGCGAAGGGAATCCCCTATGCGTTCAAAACGGGCGTCATGATCCGTCCTTTCGATGGCACGTTCGAAGGGCGACCGCTCGGAAGCGAATTGTTCATGAGCGCCGCGATTGGGCTGAAAGCGAACGATCGCTTCATCTTCGGCCCCGAGATCATCGCGAGCACGGTCGTGGACCGCAAAGATTCCTTTCTGCACAAGCGAGCAACGCCCGTGGAGCTCTTGGTTACGGGACGCGTCACGCTCGCAAACGTGTGGCAGATCGGCGCAGCGATCGGTCCAGGTTTCACGCAAGGCGACGGCTCGCCGAGCATGCGTGTGCTCGCTTCACTCGACTACGTGCCCGACGTTTGCATCGACAAAGATGGCGACGGCATCTGCGCCAACGTCGACGCGTGCCCCGAGCGCGATGGCGAGCGCTCGCCCGATCCGAAGCTCAATGGGTGCCCGCGCAAGCGACCAGATGACGAGAAGCCGAAAGCGACGGATGACCTGGGATCGAAGCCAGAGACTCTTTCCCCGGGCAGCGAAGATCAGGTCATCACCGAGTAATCGCTATTTTCATTGCAAAACCATCGCCCGAACGGCGATTCTGACTTTTGGTCGATGGATTCATTGGTGGGGACGACACTGCGGGGAAAGTACGCGATCGAACGCGTGCTCGGCGCCGGCGGCATGGCCACCGTGTATCTCGCCGTGCATCGCAACGGGCGCAAGGTGGCCGTGAAGATGTTGCATCCGCAGGTCTCCGCCAACGAAGACATCAAGCGGCGCTTTCTCCGCGAAGGCTATCTCGCCAACAAGGTGGAGCACTCGGGCGCCGTCGCCGTTCTCGACGACGATGTCGACGAGCATGGGCGTGTGTTCGTCGTGATGGAATACCTCGAAGGCGAGTCGCTCGGGCAGAAGCTCGAACGCGCTCATGGGCCGTTGTCCGCGCAAGACGTCCTGCCCGTCGCCAAGAGCATGCTCGAGACGCTCGCCAGCGCGCACGCGCGTGGAATCGTTCATCGCGATCTCAAGCCCGACAACATCTTTTTGACGACCCGCAACGAGACGAAGATCTTGGACTTCGGAATCGCGCGCCTTCACGAGGCAGACGGCGGGCACGCAGCGACGCAAACGGGAGCGGTCCCGGGAACGCCGGCGTTCATGTCACCGGAACAGGCGATGGGGAGCACACGCGAGATCGACGCGCGCAGCGACGTTTGGTCCGTCGGCGCGACGCTCTTCAATCTCCTCACGAACGAGTACGTGCACCGCGCCGAGACGCTCACGCAGTACCTCATCTTTTCGGCGACTCAGCCCGCGCGCTCGATTTTGACCGTCAATCCGCACGTGCCCGCGCATCTTGCGAGCGTGATCGATCGCGCGCTCGCGTTCCGCAAAGAAGATCGCTGGCAGAACGCGGAGCAGATGCTCGCCGCGCTCGATGGAAACGTTCCCGTCGGTGGCGAGACGCGCATGATCCCGGCGCCGCCTCCCGTCGTCCCTCAGCGAACGGCGCTCTTGCAAACTCCGGTGCGTGCCGCATCCACGGGCGACGGTTTCGCGCGAACGGGTCCGACGGTGGAGACGAAAAAAGGCGGGAGCGCAGCACTCTTCGTGGGGCTTGGACTCGCGGGGATGCTCGTCCTCATCGGCGGCGGCATTTTCCTGGCGACGAAAGACAAGACGCCGGCGGCTTCTTCTTCGGCGTCGCCCACCACAGGCGATAGCGCGAAGCCGCTCCCCGTTTCTGCTGCGGGCGCTACGGAGGCCGTCTCCTCGCAAAACGCGATTCCCTTGGCTCCCCTTCCCTCGCCGACGACCAGCGCGAGTACGACACCGCTCGCCGCCAGCGCAACCAGCATTGGGAACGCGCAGGCGGGCGCCTTCCCGAAGCATCCGCCCAAAGCCCCGAAGACCGATTCGTCGAAGACGGAACCGGCGCAGAAGACCGCGCAGCCCACCACGCAAGCGGGCGCCGCAGATCCATTCCGCCCCTGAATTCCTGCATCTTCCGCGCTGCCGCCGAGAGAGCTATCCCGGTGTGCACTCTGCACGGAATTTCGCGATCGCGGTCGCAATGCCTCTTTCGATTTGGGCCTCGGTGAACTAGGTTGCGAGCGAAATGAACGTACGCTCGCGCGTTGCTACGGTCGCCGTTGTCGTTCTCTCTTCACGCTTCGCGGGGGCGCAGACGCTCGATGCTGGCGCCGCCCGGGATCTCCTCAAGAAGGGTTACGAGCTGCGACAAGCAGGCAAGTGCGGCGAGGCCATCCCTACACTGGCAGAAAGCGCGCGCCTCGATCCGACGTCGACGGCGTTCTTGAATCTCGCCGACTGCGAAGAGCAAACCGGAAAGCTCGTCGATGCCCGCAAGCATTGGATCAGCGCGCGCGAACGTGGCCAGGCCGAAGGCAATCAAACGGCCATCTCGGCTGCCGCGCCGCACATTCAGAAGCTCGATCAGCGCATCCCGAAGATCGTCATCAAGGTCCCGGCGGGCGTTCCTGCCGATGCGACTGTATTGCGCGATGGCGTTACGTTCGATCGCCCATCATGGGGAACGCCGCTTGCGGCCGACCCGGGGACGCACCAACTCGTGCTCAAGGCCTCTGGCTATGCAGACAGCTCCGCGAGCGTGACGTTGAAAGAGAGTGAGACCAAGGATGTCGCCTTGGTGCTCGGCGCGAAGAGCGCAGCTCCGCCGCCGGTCGTCACTCCCGGAACGTCTGCGGCCGCACCCCCGCCGAACTCCGCCGCTTCGGGAGACAGTTGGGGCAACGTCATCAAGACGGGTGTGTCGCAAGAGAACGGTGACG